>CACYDK010000110.1 GCA_902773155.1 uncultured Ruminococcus sp. | reverse complement strand
CTTTCCGGATAAACCAGTTGTCGTAATATTCTGACAAATAAAAAGCGCTGTGAATGCATAGCAAATTGCTTAGCGTTCACAGCGCTTATACTATTTTCAATAATTCATATGCAACTGTCGCGTAGACTGCGGCATTTATGTTGATTGTTCCGATTCTCCCCAGCCGTTGTAGCCGCCTTCGACTATTATCTTTACATAGTCTTTGTAGCAGATGTTTTTGTCCACGATCCCGACTCCGGCTATAGAGTTGCTTTCGAGGTAGTTGGTCTCGCCGCCGTATTGCCACATCCCGATCGCGCCCTCATACTGGCAGGTCTCGTTCCACTGAGCTACCCACAGGTCGTATTTCGAGAGGAGCGATTCGTCGTTGAGCTTGTTTTCGAGCCAGTTGAGGTTTGCGTACAGCATCCCGTAATAGCCCGCGTCGCTTATTGTTTTTAGGAAGGTCTTGCAGATTTTAACGAGAGTTTTGTTGCTCGGCATTCCGTATCTTGCCTTATAGCCGTCGGCGTCCTCCATATCAAAGGCTATCGGCAGCTTTGGCTTTTTGCCCTTTAAGAGCCTAAGCACGTGCTTGGCTTCTGACTTAGCCTCTGTGGTGTTGAGAGCGTAGGAGTAAATGTAAACTCCCCACGGTATTCCCGCTTCTTCGCATTTTTTTACGTTTTCCTCAAAGCGTGTGTCGTCTTGGTCGGCTTCGTCATTGCCGTAGCCGCATCGAATCATAACAAAGTCATAACCGGCGTTCTTCACCTTTTCAATGTCGACCGAGCCGTTGTTCGAGGAGATGTCGACGCCCTTTTTATTGGTAAGGTCGATCGAGAACACGGCCGTGTGAGCTTGAATAGCGGTGCAGTCGTTTATGTCGAGCTTACCGTCAAGATTCATATCGGCCAGCGTTTCGCTTTCGCCCTCGAGCACCGAGAGCTTAGCCAGATGCTTTTGCAGCGCGGTAACGTCGTTGATATTTACACTTCCGTCGAGGTTCACATCACCGAGAGGATGTGTGATTTCTTCCGCCGCAAAGGCTACAGACGCGCAGGAAGCGAGAGTGACAGCCGATAACAGCGTGCATATTAATTTTTTCATATAACCACCTATGTATTCTTTGTATTAAAGATAAACAGGGGTATGCTCAAAAACTGAGCATACCCCGCAAATTTTTTGTTTAGGCTCTTAAGCTCTGGTCAGAGCTGTGATCGTAATACACCTTCTTAATGTCGGCGCCGAGGTTCGTGAGCTTCTCAACGATATCCTCGTAGCCTCTCTCAATATAATTGATTGAGCTGACCTCTGTGGTTCCGTCGGCGCACAGACCGGCGATCACCATTGCCGCGCCTGCTCTCAGGTCGGTCGCCTTTACCGGAGCGGCCTTCAGTCTTGAGCCGCCCTCTATGATCGCGAGCCTGCCCTCAACCGAAATATGAGCTCCCATAAGCGTAAGCTCGCTTACATACTGGTAGCGGTTATCCCAAACGTTTTCGTTGATTATGCTTGTTCCGTCCACCGTGCAGAGCAGAGTCGCAAACTGCGGCTGACAGTCTGTCGGAAAACCGGGGTGGGGCATAGTCTTTATGTTACAGCGAACGAGCGGACGCTTGGAGGCGTCTACAAAAATCGCCTCGTCGTATTCCTTGATCTCACAGCCGATCTCGCGAAGCTTGGCGGTGATCGACTCAAGATGCTTAGGAGTGATGTTCTTTACGAGCACCTTGCCGCGTGTGGCGGCGACAGCGCACATATATGTTCCGGCCTCGATCTGGTCGGGAATAATCGAGTAGGTAACGCCGTGCAGGTATTCGACGCCGCGAATTTTGATGGTGTCGGTACCCGCGCCTCTGATCTGAGCGCCCATCGAGTTCAGGAAGTTTGCGAGGTCAACGATATGAGGCTCTCTGGCGGCGTTTTCAATAATGGTCTGACCCTCGGCCTTTACAGCCGCGAGCATGATATTCATCGTAGCTCCTACGGATACAACGTCGAGGTAGATGTGGCTGCCCTGGAGCTTGTTCTCGGAGCGAACGTCAATTATAGCGCCGTTTACGAGCTCGTGTCTCGCTCCCATAGCGGCAAAGCCCTTGAGGTGCTGGTCTATTGGACGGGCGCCAAAGTTACATCCGCCCGGCAG
The DNA here is from genome assembly GCA_902773155.1 of uncultured Ruminococcus sp. GTDB lineage: Bacteria > Bacillota > Clostridia > Oscillospirales > Acutalibacteraceae > Ruminococcoides. Next base: position 12,169 of record CACYDK010000110.1, on the reverse strand, counting down.
GCATACTCTTGCCTGATGATAACGACCGAGAAGAGCTCCCAAAAGATAGTAGGACGCTCTCATTCCTCGTACAAGATCCGAAGTAGCGGAGAATGAGTGGATCTTTGTAGGGTCTATATATAACGTACTCTTGTTTATTCTTTTTACTTCAGCGCCCATTTCCTGAAGGATCCTTCCGATCAAGGAAACGTCGCTGATGTTCGGTATATTTTCAATACGGCAGGGCTCGTCGCAAAGGATAACTGCGGGAATAATGGCGACGGCAGCGTTCTTAGCGCCGCTGATATTAACCTCTCCGTCGAGGACATTGCCTCCGTTAATTACAAATTTTTCCAACTTGGCACACTCCAATACAAGAACTGCGCGTTTCTGAGTAGCAGAAAACTGCGCGGAGAAAACATTAAGATTATGCTTAGTTTTTGCCTGGGTATATAAAATATGCTACAAACACGGTACTCTGTGTTGATAATAGCAAAGTGTTACATTTTTGTTAAAAACACAAGCTGTTGTGGTGAAGCATAGAGTACACCACAATTTCATCCAACAAAAATGATACTCCATTACGGTAATAATGTCAATATGTTTTTTTAAACTGTAACCTTTATTTGGCAATCTTGTATGTTATTTGTCAGCACGATGTAATTTTTATTCTGAATATGACAAATAAGGTTAAAGCCCTGTAATCTTATTATTACAGAGCTTTTATTTTTTAAAACAGATCAGCTCCGAGACCGGGCAAAAAACGCTCTTATCGCTTATCCGGTTCATCGTTTTTGATGGTTTTGATCTCTTCTCTGACGTTATCGCGCCTTGTGAAAACCGCGCGCAGGATCCTGTAGCTGTAGACAGCCGGGAGCAGGGCAGGGGCTTTTCTCAGAACGGGGAAGTATTCCTTCATCCAGTTCATGGGCGGGAACATTCTTTTGATCACGTAGCCTGCGTTGCCCGAATCGGTTTTCCGGTTCAATATCATATTGCGAAACGTGCCGTAGGTTCCGCTTTTGAGGATGTAGAGCTCCTCCTCGCTGAAACGGTCTACAAGCTCATCCCCAAACCATTTTTCAGCAATGGCGGAAATCTTTTTGTCGAATTCTGTCAGCCCTAAAACACTCAGCTCCTCGCTGATCTTCTCCTCACTGAGCTTTGGGCGGAGATTTTTGTTGAACAGGTATACGTCCGCTACGGAGCGAACGCCGGTCCCGGCTATATCGTAGTGCTTTTTCATATGAGCCAGCATATAGCAAAAATGCTGTTCATCTGTCATTCTGTGCTCGTGCTTTCCTTCGATAGCGGTTCTGTCGAGTATGTCCAGATAATAATCGTAAAAGGGCGCGCTTGAACCGAACAGTGAAAAATGAAGCTCAAGATTCATAAAGGGTTTTTTGATGTAGGTTACGTCGTGACCCATTTCGGGATTATCGTCCTCTAATTTATATCCGAGTTTTTTTGCTATTTCTCCGGCCTTTTTGTAGTCGCTCACAAGGATATCGGTATCTGACATAAACCTGTAGTCCGATACGGGGTAGAGCGAGCAGACCTGAAAGCCCTTTACCGGAAGAAAATCAACGCCGTTCTTTTCAAAGGCGCGCGCGACCTTAGCGTATTCCGCCCGCTGGATCATATCGCGGTGGATGTTGCGGCTCCTTACGTTTAGCCATTCCTTATAGAGCTCGCCGTCAGGCTTGTTCTTTAGTCTTTCTACCGAGTAAAAGCAGGTGTTCGCCATTTTATGAGAGGTGGATAATTTATATATATAGTCAAAATCTATACCATCTGGCGGCTCGGGAGGCTGCTTCTGATTAATTGCCGCTGAAATCAGCCGGAGCATATATCCCTGATTGTGAATCATATCCAATGTGTCGAGTTTATCCTTTTCCAGTGCTTCCATTTATATAATAAATCCTCCGTTCACGCCCAAAACCTGGCCTGTAATAAACGACGAGCTTTCACCTGCGAGAAACAGCGCCGCTTCGGCGATATCCTCCGGCTTTCCCAGCCTGTTAAGCGGAGTTTCCTCCGTAAGCACGCTCAGAGTCTGATTATCGAAGCCGCTCATCATATCCGTCATGATCACTCCGGGAGCGATGCAGTTAACCCTGATCCCCGAAGGGGCCACTTCCTTTGCAAGAGCCTTTGTCAGTCCGATCACTCCGGCCTTTACAGCGCTGTAGTGAACCTCGCACGAGGCTCCGACCTGTCCCCACATTGAGCTTATATTTATTATTATACCGCTTTTTCTCGAAATCATTTCGGGAAGAGCCTCGCGGCAGCAATAAAAAACTCCGTCAAGGTTGACGCCGACGGTTTCACGCCACTGTTCGTCCGTAATATCCGTAAAAAGACGTTGAGATGAAACTCCCGCGTTGTTCACAAGCACGTCGATATGTCCGAGCTCGCCCGCGGCTTTTTTGAAAAGTGCCTTTACTTCGGAGCTGTTCGATACATCAGCCTGAACTGCCAAGGCCGGAACTCCGTAATCGGCCGTAAGCTTTTTTGCGAGAGCCTCGGCCTTTTCTATACTGCGATTGCAGTTTACTGCGACCGCGTATCCCGCCGCGGCAAAGCGCTCGCAAATTGCAGAGCCGATCCCGCGCGAGCCGCCGGTAACAAGTACAGTTTTCATAAATAGCCCCACAGCCTTTCCGTAAGCAATCCTTCAAAGCGATAGCATTCTAATTATACACACGTTAACCGCATTATTCAACACTTTTTCGGCTTTTAAAAAAGATTTCAATTATGCAAGAATTCTTGCAACGTCAGAGCCTGTATGTTATAATCACGATAAGGTATATTATGAGGTATCGTCCCTCATAAAACATTACCGAACTATTATAATAGTATACGCCGCAGTAGATATTGCGCATAAGAAATTTGGCAAATTTTTTTCGGCGGTATTGTCTTATCAGCCCGCGGTAGGACAGGGGTTTTATGCGGGCGGAAAGGTTTGGAGGTTTTATGAAGTTCTTCGGAAAAGCTTTTTGTGTAGTTCTGGCACTGATCACAGTTTTGTCCTTTGCTGCAGTAAGCGGTGCTTCCGCCGCCGAGGTTAAGGAAAAAAGCGTAACCACGATGCAGTATGTCGGCGATATGCAGTACGGTAAAAAGAGCGTTAAGCATACCTATAAGTACAGCGTTTCCGGCGCAAAAGACACCATCAAGGTTGATTCGCTGTGGGACAACGGCGACAGCTTTAACCTCTACGTTGTCGGGAAAAAGGTAACAAAATCCAAGCGCGCCACGGTTACGCTCTACTATCTCAACAGCAAGGGCGAAAAAGTCGACGCCAGAAAATACCGCTACACCGTAACCCCCGTCGAAAAACGCGAGTTTGACGACTGTGAGCTCAATCCTAAGACCACCAAGGAGTTATCGCTGCCTAATAATTTCAACTACGATTACAGCTTTATGTTCTCTGACAGCAAGATAGCGAAGTTCACCAATAAGATGTGGAGAACGGGAAGCATAGCCGGCTATGAGGTAAAGGCTCTGAAAAAGGGAACAACTAAGGTTAAGGTTTATTTAAAGAAAACCAAAATCGGCTCGTTTAATATCACGGTCAAGGATATCCCCACGACCATCAGCGAGAGCTATAAAAAAACAACCCTGCGTTATAACTCTCACGGAAGCAGTACATATATGAGCGAATCTCATATCAATCTCTCCGATATTATCGAGAATACCAAGTACAACGCCAAGTACAGCGTCGAAATCGAGGACGAGAGCGTGGCTTCGTCAATCAAGGACGGCAACATATACGCTACAGGAACCGGTAAAACGACGGTCAAGCTTATGCAGAAAATAGGCAAGGGCAAAAAGACCGAAATCGACGAGTTCACCCTAAGGGTTAAAAAAGCCAAGATGAACTATGTCTCTCACGAAAACGCGCTGTTCTATACCGACGGAATCTTCGGCAACGGCGACTTGATCGAGTATCTTGATCTCGAGACCGCTCCTAAGCTCCGTATGCTCGCTACGATAAAGAGTACGCTTATAAACAATAACCTCACGGGCTCACACTTCAGCAAGAAGGATTACACCGTTACCTTTAAGTCCGAAGATAAAAAAATCGCGACTGTAAGCAGCAAGGGAGTCGTTACCGCTAAGGCGCCCGGACATACAACGATCACCTATACGATCAAGTTCTCCGATGGCTCCGACCACGTGGGAGATTGCCCGATCGAGGTCGCGCAGAATGCTGAAAAGGTGTGATTTATTGTCAAAATATTAAAATTTTGTAACCTTTTAATATTTTTGTTGATTTTCTTTTCTTTGGTATTATAATGGATTATATAAAATCTGTTCTTGCTTTAAAAAGGAAAGGGATAGTAAATGGAGTTTGTACAGGAACACCGAGTATTTTTAGTGCGCAATCACGAAGTGCTGATGTTTAAGCGCAACGATGAGTACGACGGCGACGATGTTAACGTCGATGAATACACCACCCCCGAATTTCTCCGCTATGTTGCGGTTAAGCGCAAGGAGGGCGGCTTTAAGCAGATTTTCTACTACTTCGCAAAAACCAGCGACCAGTATATTACCCAATCGGGCAAATGGATCAGCATCCGCGATACCATCAAGTATCCGGCAAAGCCCCTTACGCAGGCGGTCTTGAACAACTATATCCGCGAGGGTCAGTATGACAAAGAGGTTCGCTTCGGTACAAAAAGCGGCGACAAGGTAGATTTTAAAATAGTAACGGAATAACAAGAATCCGCACGTTTTGCGTGCGGATTCTTTTTGCCCTGAGCACTATGCACAATAAAACTCCGATTATTCCGTGTTATTGCCAATGGAAAAAAGGTTCGGAATTTGATATAATAAATCTGTTAAGGAGTGATTCTATGCCGATAAAAAAGCTCAGAGCAATTATCGCGGCCGTGCTGATGCTGACGCTCGTAGCCTGTACTTTGCCGATAGCGCTCGCGGCCGAGGAGGAGATAACCTACTCATATATGATCGACAGCGATCCGGTCTGCGGATTTGGAGGAAAGCTTACTTTCAATGAAGCGAAGCTGGAATTCGTCAGCGCCTATATAATAAGAGGAGCCAACAGTCAGATCAACCATAAAAAAAACTACGTAAAATTTGCGGCCGGCTCTTCGTCGGACGACCTCGATCTCAGAGGCGGAAGACAGCTTTTCAGCGTCGTTTTTAAACCTAAGGGCGATATAACGCGGGAGGATATTACAGTAGCATTCGACGACTTCTTTGATACCGAGGGCTTTACAAACAGAACAAACATACCGTTTAGTTATACCGAAACGATAAACGGCTCCAAGGTCGGCGGAGGTTATATCGATCTTGATGATCCCAAAAACAGTACAACAGAGCCCTGTCAGGGTGTTTTCGCGGCTCAGCCCGCTTCCTCAGCTCCGACCCTGCCTGTCACTTCCGCTCCGACAGAGTCCTCGACTCAGCCTTCGACAGAGCTGTCAACTCAGACTACTACACAGCTGAGCACGATCGAGACGGGTACCGTCGAACCCTCCGAATCTTCTACGCAGATATCTACAGATACTCCGAACGTTCCGGCCTCCTCAGAGCCTACAGAGTCACCGTCGGTTACACCGACGCAGGATGTAAGCGAAGACGAGCACTTAGAAACCGTAGCCCCGACAAAGCCCGCGGATATATCCTCAAATTACAAAACCGGAGACGTCAACCGCGACGGCTCGCTGGATATTATCGACGTTACGCTGATCCAGAAGTATCTCGTCAATCTGATATCCTTCGACGATGAACAGCTTTCTCTGGCCGATGTCGACAACAACGGAGCTGTAAAAATCCAAGACGCCACGAGGATCCAGTATATACTCCTGAAAATCGGATAAAGTAAAAGCCGCACGGTGAGCCGCGCGGCTTTTGTTTGGGAGAAATGCATAACAATATGGATAATTGTTATGACATATGTGATATCTGAAAAGTGTTAACCGGTTGCGCAGAAGGAGCTATGATTATTCGAAATCTCCGTAGAAATCGAAGCCCTCGAAGCAGTCGGTGAGAAGCTCGGCGGCCTCGGCTCTAACCTCGTCCTCGTCCTTGCCGCGGTCCAATTCCTGTACAAAAAGGTTGAGACTGCCGAAAAGGTCTGTAAAGAGGATCTCGGTTACGTCCTCCTTGGTGAGCTCTGGGTTGCTGTCATAGAGAACTCTGGCGGTCTGCATCATGATGTACTGCATTGTGCTCTCAATAGCCTCAAGGTCAGCCTCCTCACAGCAGATACCCGCGTTGATCTCGCCCTCGTCGTCGCAGTGACCGTACATAAAAAGCTCGCCGGTCTTAAGCTTTGTATCCTCAATTTCCTTGATTTTCTTTGTTAAATTCGAAGCCATAATAGTCGCTCCCTTTCTTTTTGGTGCCTCTATTTTACCATAACGACAGCTGTAATTAAAGGTACATTATACATTAATTGTGCATTAAGCGCCCGATATGAGTTTTACCAGAAGGTAAATCACTACGATAAAGGCCGAAAACGACAGCCCGAACACAGCCCATTCGAGCGCCATTCTAAGGCCGGATCTGCGCCTGTGTTGAGTTGGTTTGATATCCGTATCGACCGCTTCGAATTCTGTGGATTCCTCCGAGCAAAGCGGACATCTTACGCTCTTGCCCTCGGAGTCGTCGCACTCGAATACATATCCGCATTTAGGGCACTTTACATCCATAGTCTCACCTCATTCCTATTATATATCGGTTTGTGTTTCAAGTCAACGTCGCGGCGACCTCTGAGCCATATTAGAAGTTTGATAGTACTACGCTTGCTTTGATAAAAGCATAGCTTTGAATACTTGACATTCAACTCAATCTGGATTAAAATATAGTGGTAATTATTGATGGCGATTATCGCCGCTTTAATGGTAATTTTGTCATAAGGAGTAGATATTATGTCAACCAAAGCTAATTACAAAACCGAAGAAATCGGAGTAGGCAAGGTTGGTTTTTCCAAGACCCGCTCTATTATCGAGACAGCTTTCTACGGAAACAATGTAGTTCCGGTCAACACCCTTAAGGAGGCCTATAATCTCGCTAAGAACTCTCCCGGAACGATCGTAACCGATCTCCCCGTTTACAGAGGAGAGGAGTTTGGCCTTGACGCCGACGCCAAGGTTCTGCTTATGAACGACGGCGCGGTAACAGGCCGTTACGCCGCCGCAAGACGAATCAAGGGCGAGCCCGGCGTGGACGACGTAAAGCTCGACAAGGTCGTTATGGACGCGGTTTACAAGACCCGCTTTAAGAAAATGTATCACGCTACCGTGTTCGTGGGTCTTGACCCCGAGTTTATGGTAAAGGCTCATCTTCTCATCCCCGAGGGCGAGGAGAATCTGATGTATTCATGGATGCTCAACTTCCAGTATATGTCCGACTGCTACGTTAAGATGTACAAGAACTCCAAGCCTGTCGGCGACGGCAAGGAAGCCGATATTTATATCTTCTCCGACCCGCAGTGGGCTCCCGTAGAGTCTCCGGACGTTGACTACAGCTGTCTTTCCGACCCGCTCACACTCTGCTATTTTGACACAGATCAGAACTGCGCCGCTATTCTCGGTATGAAATACTTCGGCGAGCATAAGAAGGGCACTCTGACAATGGCATGGGCTATCGCTAACCGCAACGGTTACGCTTCCTGCCACGGCGGCCAGAAGGAGTATCTCCTTGAGGACGGCTCCAAGTTCGTTGCCTCCGTATACGGACTCTCCGGCTCCGGTAAGTCCACCCTTACCCACGCTAAGCACGGCGGAAAATACGAGATAAAGGTTCTCCACGACGACGCCTTTATCATCAACACCGATACCTGCGCTTCGATTGCCTTAGAGCCCACATATTTTGACAAGACCGCCGACTATCCCGCAGGTTGTCCCGATAACAAATATCTCTTGACCTGCCAGAACTGCGGAGCTACGATCGACGAGGACGGTAAGATCCAGCTCGTGACCGAGGATATCCGCAACGGAAACGGACGCGCTATCAAGTCAAAGCTCTGGTCTCCTAACCGAGTTGACAGGATCGACGCTCCCGTAAACGCCATCTTCTGGATCATGAAGGATCCGACGATCCCTCCGGTAGTCAAGCTCAAGGGCGCTTCTCTCGCTTCCGTAATGGGCGCTACCCTCGCTACAAAGACGTCTACCGCCGAGCGAGTAGCCGCCGGTACCGATATGAACGCGCTTCGTATCGTTCCTTACGCTAACCCGTTCAGAACCTATCCCTTAAAGAACGATTACGTCAAGTTCAAGAAGCTCGTTGAAGAGAAGAACGTTGACTGCTACATCGTCAACACAGGCGACTTTATGGGCAAGAAGGTCAAGCCGGCCGACACTCTCGGAATCCTCGAGGCTATCGTTGAGAAGAGAGCCGAGTTTAAGAAGTGGGGTCCGTTCTCCGATATCGAGATCATGGATTGGGAAGGCTTCGACGCCGACCTCAGCGACGCCGATTACAAGGCCGCTCTCAAGAGCGCTATGGAGAACCGCGTAAAGGCTATCGAGGGCTTCGCCACAAAGAAGGAAGGCTATGACAAGCTCCCCGACGAGGCGCTTGAGGCTATCAAGAAGGTTGTATCCGAATTAGAATAAGCGTTAGCTCTTGACTAAAGCTTTTGATTGAAAAAATATAGGCCGCACGCTCAAAAGCGTGCGGCCTTGTTCATATACTATCTTCCGCCTGTCATCAGCCGATGTACAGGCCTTATGTTTTTTCTCATCATCATACTCAGCATTACGCAGAACGCCATTATCGAAAACGGCAGACATACGAAGAGCGCAAGATGACTTAGAGAGCCTGAGGATTCACTTAGGGCAAATTGATTCGCCAGGTGGGTCAGAGGCTCATGAAGCGCAAAGACGAAGAAGAGATGAGTCTGAGCTATAATGAAGCCCTTCTTGTCCGTGATGAGCTTCGCGATATGGTCGAAAATCAGCCACATAGCTACTACTCCGACGATCTCGTTGACCTTGTATAGGATGAGCATAACCATCGACATAAAGTCGCTGTTGTCAGCGAATACGGCCAAAAACGTGTTCGCGAGGCTTAAAAGCACCCAGATTATAGTCATCGAAACAGCGGAAGCGTTGTCGTCGCGCCGGGTAATATTCCTTGAAACTCCGAAAATCGCGAGAGCAGCTCCACACGAGAAGTAGAAGAGCCCCTGAGTGTCGATAATAAAGTGGAAGTTGAAAAGCCACATAATTCCAAAGGGGATCAGGATGAAGCCCTTTGTGTATTTGATCAGTAGATAAATCAGCGGCGATATGATCGAAAAAAGCATGAGCTGCTGAATGTACCAGAGCGGAAAAGCGGCCGGACTTACAAAGTACCAGTAGAAATGAGCCCAGTCAAAGGCCTTTTCCTTAACGATACCCAGCCCCGCGAATAGCTCGAACTGAGACAGTACCGTGAGCAATACTCCCGACAGCACGACCCATATAACATAGGGCAAAAGCAGGGTGTAAAGTCTTTTCTTAAGCTTGCTGAGGTAACAGCGCACGGTGTTTACATATCTAAAGTAAAACAGAAATCCCGATATCGCGAAAAACAGCGGAACCGCAAAGCGGAACAGCTCGTTGCTGAAAAAGTACTCGAACATTGCCGGAAAGCTGAAGCCCTCGCTTATCCTCGTTGTCGGGGTAAGAAACTCGTCCTTAAAGTTGTACGAGTGTATAAAAACCACAGCAGCCATAGCGAATACTGAAATGAATTTCAGCTTGCGGCTGAGATATTTGCTCATTTTTTGGTTATCGCCCATAGATCAGCCCCCGCAGTTCATACTGTAGCAAAGGGTCATCAGCTTGTCGCTGAGATGTACGTTTTCAACAACCGCGTCGGGGTATTTTTCCTGGATATCAAAGTGAGTAAAATTCCAGAAATTCTTAACTCCCGAGTCATAAAGCCTCTGTACAGTATCCGGAGCGGCGCCTCTCGGAATGCAGAGAAATGCCGCCACGACGCCGTTCTTTTTGCAGAAGCTTTCCAGTTCGCTGACGTTTTGAATGATGAGGTTGTTTATATACGAGCCCACAATTCTGTCGTTGTTATCAAAAATTCCCGCAAGCTCAAAACCCAGATTCTCGAATTTCATATGAGCCGCGATAGCCGTGCCAAAATGTCCCGCTCCAACCAGAACCGCCTTGTAGCGGTTGTGCAGTCCGAGGATATTCATAATCTCCTCTTTAAGGTTCGGAACCGAGTAGCCGTAGCCCTGATGTCCAAAGCCGCCGAAGCAGTTCAGATCCTGGCGAACCTGGCTGGCGGTAGCTCTCATAATGCGCGCGAGCTTCTCTGAGCTGATTTTTTCGATCCCCTGCTCCTCTAATTCTGAGAGAAAGCGGTAGTATCTCGGCAGACGTCTGATAACCGACTTTGAGATGTTATCCTTATTCATAATGATTTCCCAGTTTGTTTTAAATGTATTTCTGCAAGGTCTCGTTGACCGCCTCGAGAAATTCGGTGGTGCTGACCTTTTTCTTGTTTTCGAGGGTCGAGATAAGGTAGAGGTCGCCGGTCATGATTCCGGATTCGATCGTCTCTATAACGGACTTCTCGAGCTTGTCGGCGAATTCTTCGAGCTCGGGCGTGTTGTCGAGCTCGCCGCGCTTTCTGAGCGCGCCTGTCCACGCAAAAAGCGTAGCTACAGAGTTTGTGGAGGTTTCTTCGCCCTTAAGGTGCTTGTAATAATGCCTCTGAACAGTGCCGTGAGCGGCCTCATATTCGTAGATGCCGTCCGGAGATACGAGCACCGAGGTCATCATAGCGAGCGAGCCGTAGGCTGTGGCGATCATATCGCTCATAACGTCGCCGTCATAGTTTTTGCATGCCCAGATAAAGCCGCCGTTCGAGCGGATGACGCGTGCTACAGCGTCGTCGATGAGGGTGTAGAAGAACTCTATGCCGGCCTTCTCAAACTTCTCCTTGTACTCGTTCTCAAAGATTTCGGCGAAGATATCCTTGAAGCGGTGATCGTACTTTTTGCTGATAGTATCCTTTGTGGAGAACCAGACGTCCTGCTTGGTGTCGAGACCGAAATTGAAGCAGGCTCTGGCGAAGGACGAGATACTTTCGTCGAGGTTGTGGAGTCCCTGAATAATGCCGTCGCCCTTAAAGTCGTGGATGAGGGCTGTCTCTGTCGAGCCGTCCGGCTTTGTTACGAGAAGCTCGGCCTTGGAGCCCTTCTCAACTACCATCTCGACGTTCTTGTATACGTCGCCGTAGGCGTGACGCGCAACGGTGATGGGCTTTGTCCAGGTCGGAATGTAGGGAGTCACGCCCTTGACGAGGATCGGAGCTCGAAATACCGTGCCGTCGAGAATAGCTCTGATAGTGCCGTTGGGACTCTTCCACATATTAGTGAGGTTGTACTCGCTCATTCTGGCGGCGTTAGGGGTTATTGTGGCGCATTTTACGGCTACGCCGTACTTCTTTGTAGCCTCGGCGCTGTCTACCGTAATTTGATCCTTGGTTTTTTCTCTGTTTTCAAGTCCGAGGTCGTAGTACTTGGTTTTTAAATCAACATACGGCAGTATAAGGATGTCCTTAAGCTTTTGCCATATGATTCTTGTCATTTCGTCTCCGTCCATCTCTACGAGCGGAGTTTTCATCTGTATCTTATTCATCAGCCGTTCTCCTTTGTGTAGTCGAGCAGACCGCCTGCAACGATTATTGCCTTGGTTCTGTCGGTGAGCTCGCAAACTGTCTCGATTGTTTCGCCGTTAGTCTTGTTCACAACGGTGATGTTCTTTCCGGCTAGGATCTCGGCCTTTACGTTCGGGAGCTCGAGCTTGTCGCCGAGCTTTATCTTGTCGTAATCAGAGGCGTCCTTAAAGGTGAGCGGAATGATACCGGCGTTTATCAGGTTAGCCCTGTGAATTCTGGCGAAGCTCTTTACGAGAACGGCCTTAACGCCGAGGTAAAGCGGAGCGAGAGCGGCGTGCTCGCGCGAGGAGCCCTGGCCGTAGTTTTCGCCGCCGACCACAACGCTCGAGCCGAGAGCCTTTGCGCGCTCGGGAAAGTCCTTATCGCATACAGTAAAGCAGTGCTCGGAGATTTTCGGAATGTTGGAGCGGAGCGGAAGAATCTTAGCTCCGGCGGGCATGATGTGGTCGGTTGTGATGTTGTCGCCGACCTTAAGCGAGCATGAGGCCTCGATGGAGTCGGAGAGGGGAGAGGTCTTGGG
>CACYDK010000109.1 GCA_902773155.1 uncultured Ruminococcus sp. | reverse complement strand
TCTACAAAATGATGAGAGATCCGTTCGTTTTCGGGCGGGAGCGACATATAGTCGCCGTAAGTATGCTTTAGAAAAGCGTCGTAGCCGTCTATCGCCATAAACTCGCCGTCCTCAAATCTCATATCGGAGAAGCCTTCGAACCACGAGCGCTCGAAGGTCGCTTTTTTTACTCCGATATTTCCGCACAGGCAAACGACCTTGTCGTCCTCGAGAGGCGTGTTTTGGTATCGCTTTGCGTTACGGGTGAATTCCTCGACGTATTTGAAATGCGATCTAAAAATATACGCTAGCTTTCTAAGCCGGTATATCGCAAGCGAAACGCCGTGCTTGTTGAATTTATAGTTTGCCTTACAGCACATAATGCTCTTAAGGCGCTGAGCCTCGGCGTACTGAGCGGCCTTGAGGTCGTCGCCCTTAGGCGAGGCGTCCATGGGGAAAATATCGACCCAAACGCCCGGCGCGACCTTTGAGGTTGCCGCGCTCGACTCGCGCATCACGGTTTTTTTCGCCATGATTTTCATAAACGGGATGCCGTAGTCCTCGCAGTTCTCGATCGCGGTGACAAAGAACCAGGGCGAGAGCTCGCGCTCTGCTATTTCCATAAAGCGCTCGTAATCGTCGCGGAGCATCATAATGTCGATGTCGTCGTCCCACGGGATAAAGCCCCCGTGTCTGACGGCTCCGATAAGGGTTCCGTAGGCGAGCGAGTAACGCACGCTGTGCAGACGGCACAGGCGGTCGATTTCGTGTAGTATTTCGAGCTCGATCTTTTTTAGGTTCTTAAGCTCTGAGTCGGTCAGCTTATGCATTTTTCTTACCCTTTTTCTTAGAAAACTTATCCTTTAGCTCCTTGAACATCGAGATCTCGTCGCGGATGTAGAGCGCCAGGATCAGAAGCACAAATACTCCCTCGCCGGCGTAGATCAGCGGAGTCGAAAGCGGCAGGAACCAGAAAACCGACTGGCCGATAAGAAGCACGTAGGAGATGATGTCGCGGGTCAGGTTGATATCGAGAGGGACGATTTTGTTAGCGGAGATCAGCCTGGCCGCCCACACGATAATGTACGAAACCAGCGTGGCTATCGCCGCTCCTAAAGGTCCCATAAAATATACGAGCGCTATGTTAAGAGCGGTGTTGACGGCGGCTCCGAGCAGAGTCGTTCGCGCGAATATCTTCGACTTTTTGGCAGCCGAGAAGATACCTCCGAGCATTCCCGAGAGCGAGCCGTATACAACGGAAATCATCAGAAACGGGGCGAACTGCCACGCCGCAAAGAATTCCTGCTTGAACAGCACGTGGGCGATAACGCGGTCGAGGAAAACCAGGAAGGAGCAGATGGTGACCATACCGCAGTTATAGATCCGGTAGATCCGCGAGTAGAAGGCTCCGCTGTTCTTGTCGAATTCCTTAACGGCCGAGAGCGTCCACGCCTGGTTGAAGATAGTCTGAAAAATATTGAGAACGGACGGGATCTTGTAGGCGACGGAATAAATGCCGTTCGCCCCGAGTCCGCACAGCCACGTTACGATATACCGGTCGGATACGTTGTTGATCCACCACGCGATGTTGTTAAAAACCAGCGGGCGGCTGTACTCTAGGATCTCCTTTTTCAGCTTATCGTTTTTGCGCTTGAACTTTATATATTTCCAAGCGCGCAGCCTGATGGTAAGGTAGGTGATCGGCACGAAATATGCCAGACAGTTGGCCAGGAAATAACCCGAAAGCCCCATCCTGAACACAACCAGGAAGAGAATGTTCAGTCCGAGCATTACTACCGAGTTGAGCGCGCCTGCCGCCGCTACGTCGGCGACCCTTTCGACTCCTCTCGCAAACTGCGTCAGCAGAGTGTAGAACATATAGGTCAGGTAGAGCAGGAGCAGATAGTACCAGTACTGAGCAAAAACCGGGATAAGGTTGAAGGCGGCGTTCACTCCGTCGAGCACTACGAAGATCAGTATAGCGACGATGATCCGCTTAATGCCGAGGGTGAAGATCTCCGTGTTGTCCTTGGTTTCGTCGAGGGTAAATCTCATTACGCCCTCGATGATGTTGAGCGTCAAAACCGGAACAAGGAGCGACACGGTGGTTGAGTAAACGTCGTAGGTGCCGAACTCAGCGGTCGATAGGATGCTCGTGTAAAGCGGAATGAGCACGAAGCTCAGTATCTTGGTTCCGAAATTGCTTATCGTGAGCAGTCCGATGTTTTTCAGCAGATATTTATATTTGTGCATTTTATCACCTTAGTTTTCGCCGTATTTTGATATTGGGAAGGCGTATTCGGATGTCGCCGTCAACCCGTCTTATTATCGGAGTACGGCTCTCGTCGAATATCATTTCGCCAAAATACAGCCACAGCGGACTGTAGAGCACGGAGTCGGAGAAATGCTCGAGAATATAATAGATCGAGATAACTATCATCAGCGAGGCGAAGAACCATTTTTTATCGTTTATAGCTCTTCTCAACAGCAGGGTGTGGCCGACTATGAGCACCACAAAGAATATAACGCCGTAGTTGAACAGCGAGTTCATATAGCCCAGGTCGGTCGAGTAGTGAAGGTTTCGGCCGAAAAGCGTAAAGCTGCTCGCGCGCTGCAGGTAATAAGCGGTCTGAAAACGCGAGGAGAAGGTGCCGAATTTTTGTATAAAGCCGATGTTGTAGTAGTTTACCGAGAGCACATACGTCAAAACGGCGAAGATTATGTAGGAGTATTTTCCGATATGCGAGGCAAAGAAGCGGTAGAGCCTGAAATGCGCGAGAATGTTGAAAAACAGGAGCATGCTTATGGCCAGCATACCCGTGCGGCTGTCCGTAAAGAGGAAGAAGCCGACGTTCAAAGCCATTATCGCGACATACTCAAACCACTTTAGCCGTCCCTTACGCGCGAGGAAATAGTATACGATGATAATGAAAAGCTCGGCGTGGGCGAGGTTCGGGTGAGAATAGCCGAAGGTGTAGCGCATTCTGTCCTGAGCCTCCATATAGTAGGGGCCTATGTCCATAATTCCGGCAAAGCAAAGCGAAATATGAACGAGGAACGCCGCGCCTCTTATTTTCCAGCAATATTTAAAAATGCTGTCGACCTCGTAGCCCTTGAAGGTGATCAGCGTAATAACGAGGATGGGCACCGTGGTGTTTTTGATCGTAATATAGCTTATAGCTGCGAAGGCGACCATAAGCACCGTAAGAATTATCGTTTGGAACGAATAGCGCCCCAAGGCGATCTTGAGCACCGCGAGCGGCACGATGACGAAAAGGCCGTAAAGGAATACGGTATCGTCGCTTTCCTGGGCAAAGCCCTTCATTACTATCTGGAAGCCCCAGTAGAGCCACAGCAGAGCGTCGGTAAGCCTAAAAACATAATCCCGAGCCATTCAGTCACCTCCTTATAAACGCGGTATTTTTTCAGATCAGTCCGAGCGATGAGAAAAACGTGCCCGGCTCGGTCATTTCGGGCGTGAATCGGTACGAGAGCTTGTGGACGGGGGTCAAAGATTTAATGATGTCGGCGTTAACGTTTTCCGCCTTTTTAGCTCCGCTCTCGTAGAGAAGATAGCAGTTGTTTGTGGGTATTATCGGCATAGCCGCGGTCTCGTCCGGGAATTTCCTCATAACCATATAGGCAAAGAGGTTGAACATAAAGTACTCGAGGCATTTATTTTCCTTTTCCCAGAATTTGTACAGCATATCGCGGATCCCGCGCAGGGTCGGGGAGTTTGAATCCGCCTTGATAAACCAGTTCTCGACCAGCCGTCTGGTGTCGAAGGAGTGGGTGTTCGAGTACAAAAACAGCGGACTGTTAAGTATATAATCCGGGATCCTGCCGGTGAGCAGTACCGTGGAGTCGACCCATATACCGCCGTGCTCGATCAAAAGCCCCAGCCTGATAAGGTCGGAAAAATGCGCGTTGCCGATGACTCCGCTTTTCCATTTGTCAACGATATAGCCGGGTATATCGGCATAATCCATATAGTTATACTCGTTTATTTCAACAAGCTTGTAATCGGGCATAAATTCCCTTACCGAAGCGATACAGCTTTTTACGATGGCCGGAGCCTTTTCAAAGCCCTGAAGCCAGCAGATCCATATGGTTTTATTTTCCCGGCGCGGTTTTGGGGACAGGTCGAGCGAATCGAGCTCGCGGCTGTATTTGCGCTCGATCTTGTTGAACATTTTATTGCGGATCTCCAGATCCTTGAGCGTAAGGTTGGAGTATCCGAGTTTGACGAACGTTCCCGCGAAGAGCTTGGGAACCAGATCGCCCTTGGTGTTCGCGCGTTTTATCGCGGCAGTGATTTTGTTAGGCATAGCTTAGCCCTCAATAATATGAGTAAAAAAGGTGTCGGCTTTTTTCGCGTCCTCCGGAGTAAACTTGTAGGTCAGCTTGTGGAACGGAGTCTGGTCTGTAATGTATCTCCACATATCCGCGTCGTAGCGGTCGAAAAGTCTTAGAAGAAGGATGTGCGGAGTCGCGTTGTCCCTGGGGACAATGCTTTTCCAGTCGTCCGAATAATATTCGAGAGCCATGGTCAGAAAATAATGGAACAGAAAGTAATCCATGACCTCGTTGTATTTTCTGAAATACGCGTAATGCAGATATCTTGTGGCGCAGAGTATCTTGTTGTTGGTCTTTGCGTTTATAAACCAGCTTGAGGGATAGGTGCTGTGACCGTCGCGGCCGGGCTTTAGGCTCTGAAAAAAGAATAACTCCGAATTAAAAAAGTACTCGGGTATCTCGCTTTCGGGACGTGTGCAAAGCACGGTGGCGTCGATCCAGGTTCCTCCGTAGCGGATAAGCAGCTCGGTTCTGAGCAGGTCGGACATCTGAGCCGGGGTTATAACTCCGCTTTTGCGCTTTTCGAGTATATAATCAGGGAACTGTACGTAATCGGACATATTATCGTCGGTGATAACAACGATCTCCTTGGAGGGCAGATTCCTTTTGAGCTCGGCGCAGCATTTTTTAACTATTTCGGGCGCGTTTTCGATCCCCTGGAACCAGCATATCCATACCTTGTCGGACTGCTCATGAGGCAGGTTGCGGTCGTAGCTTTTGTCAAACTCCGCGAGCAGACCTCCGAATTTTTTGCTGAGCTTTTTCTTTGTCTTAAGCGAGGTCGAAAGGCGCAGTATCTCGAGCGCGGTGCGGCTTTTTCCCAAAAGCACGAACTCGGAGGTTGCCGTAAAGAGCGCTCCGCTCTTGCGGTAGCCCTTTATAAGCTTCATACCGCCCTGCTTGTTGAAGGTTTCCTTTAGTGACATAACAAACCTCTTTTCGAGTGAAGAGTGTGAACCGGTCTCATCGGACTGCCGTAGCCTTTTTATTGGGCCCGATCGCCGCATTTCGATTATAATTCATACGCGTCGTATGTGTGATGGGTTTTTCGGTCGTCCTCCGGCGGCGGAGTCATATAATCTCCGTATACGCCTTTGAGAAAATCATCGTAGTGCACAGGTACCTTTACCGTAAAGTCCTCGAACTTCGCGTCCATCGTCTCAAAGACGTTCCTGTCAAAAATGGTCATAACCGAGTGCCACGCCGGACAGCTCACATACTTACTGGTCTCAACGTCGTTCGCTGTTGAAAGCTTGTTTATCTTTTTGATGAAATAACCTGTTCCGCGGAGCCTCGCGTAAAGATAGGCAGGGTATTTTACCATCATTTTTAACGTGCCCTTGGTGTTGTCGCGGCCGAATTTTTTGCGGCCGGTGAGGAAGCACAGCGAGCACAGACGCTTGGTTTTTTTCATGATCCTGTTTGCCTCGGCAAGGTCGTCGCCGAGTCCGTCGAAGGGATAGATATCGACGAAAAGGCCTATGCCGTAATCGCGCTCGTTGTCGAACTCGAGCTTGTAGCGCGTGTCGCTCATTCGGGCTATATTGTGCGGATAGCCCTCGACGGTGTCGGGATCGAACCATTTAAAGGGTAAAAGCTCGTCGGCGTGTTCGATAGAGTACTTTTTGAACTTTTCGTAATCGGTACGCGGCATAACGATATCTATGTCGTCGTCCCAGGGAATGTAGCCGCCGTGACGGAATACGCCGATAAGCGAGCCGTAGGCCACAAAGTAGTTGAAGCCCTGCTCGCGGCAGATTTTGTCAATAAATCTCAGCGTGTCGCAGGTTTTTACCTGAACCTCGCGAAATGATAGCTTTTTCATTATTACCTCCGGTCAGCTTTTTCGGCTTTTGTCCCAAAGTCTCTCGTATTCGTCGGCGATAAACTGCCAGCTGTAGGCGTCCGCTATGCGCTTTTTGGCCTTTTGACCGAGCTCTGCGATCTCCTCCGGAGTCATAGCGTCGGCCTTGTC
The DNA here is from genome assembly GCA_902773155.1 of uncultured Ruminococcus sp. Taxonomy (GTDB): domain Bacteria; phylum Bacillota; class Clostridia; order Oscillospirales; family Acutalibacteraceae; genus Ruminococcoides. The sequence continues at coordinate 4,925 of CACYDK010000109.1, read as the reverse complement.
TATGAGCGCGGCCAGATCGCCCTCGTCCTTAGACCAGTAGAGAGCCGCGTCCTCGCCGACCTCGCGGTTGAAGCCTACTCCGAGCAGAAGGTTGAGATCGGTCGAGCCGAGAGCCTCGAGAAGGCTCGGGTTTGTGCCCCCGACCTCGTGGCCGTGGAAATAGGCGTAGGCGTTCTCGCGGATCTTTGCGAGCAGCTCCTTGTCGTATACGGTTCCCACGAATTTTACCCTCGGGTCCTTGTCAAAGCCGGTTTTCTCCTTGAGCGTCTGAAGGAATTTGTCGTCGACGTTTGTGATAAGCGCAAAGCTTTTATCGCTTTTGCTCTTCATAAACTCGCGGATCATGGTTTCGTAGTTGTTTTCGGGCACAAAACGTCCCACCACGAGGTAATAGCCCTTGGGCTCAAGCTTCTTCTCGCGGTACCAGTCGTTAAGCTTGGGGTCGTCGTCCGAGAGCTTGCTCCGCCTTGTTTCGGCTCCGTACGCGATGAAGGTCGTGTTGGGTTTGTAGGAGGCGTAGGTCTCGTTTATGTATTTCTCGATATTGACGCTGTCGCAAACCAGAAGGTCGCAGCTTTTGGTCATAAGCTGTTCGGACTTCTTCCAGTATTTTCTGACCGGAGCCGGCCATTTGGCTCTCATCCACTCGTGACCGTCAGGATTGATATAGAGCTTTCCGCCGAGCTTGCGGATCTTCTTGTAGAAGCCCTTGGCGTATGGGCCTATCCGGCAGGCGAGAATGTATACGATCGGGTTTTCGATATGGTTTTCCTCGATGTATTTTATGCAGCTTCTAAGCGCGTGAACGTCATAGTAGATTGCCTGAGCGGGGCCGATATCGGGAACCTTGATCTTGAAGCAACGGGCGTTGTTGTACTCAAACTCGCCGCTCTCCCTTGCCTTGCACGCGACGTGGTATTTGATCTCGGCTTTATCGCGGTGATACTCGGTGAGCTTGTCCACAAAGGTCTCGTAGCCGCCGTAGTTTCCGGGGATTCCCTTGCTTCCAACTATGAATATGTGCTGTGTTTTTGTATTGTTCATAATAAAGTCCTCTTTCGGATTACTCCTGATAACATATACGTAGCTAATTATATTCTACTACAAATGTCGTTTAATTGCAACTGCTTTTAGGGTACACTTATTGACAAATCGAACGAGCTGATTTATTATATAGAATGGATAGAAAGTACAAATTATACAGGAAGGTGAAGAATATGGACGAGAAGAGAATTCCCGGCGCGGATTACGGCGACGGCTTTGACACCGCCGAGGTAACGGAGCCCGATTACAACGACGGCTTCGATACTCCCGAGGACGTTCCCGAGATAAACCGCGAGCCGAAAAAAACTCCCGACAGAAAGAGACAGAAAAAGAACAAAACTGCGATTATAATAATCGTTGTAACCATAGTGCTTGTCGCCGCGATAGCCGTCGGCGCGGTGTTCGCGATAAAGGGCTGCTCGGGCGACACAAAGCCCACCTCGGCCACAAAGCCCACAGCCGCGACAAAGCCCTCGGCAACAGCAGCGACCGAGGAGTATACCTACGATGACGGCGGCGATGACGTCGTCGAAACCGAGCCCGAGACAGCCGCTCCCGAGCCCGAGCCCGAGACCGAACCCGAGACAGCCGCTCCCGAGCCCGAGACCGAGCCCGAAACAGCCGCTCCCGAGCCTGAGACCGAACCTGAAACAGCCGCTCCCGACCCTGAGCCTGAGGACGAAGAGGACGACGAGCTTCCGTACATCGTCGAGCCCACCCTCGCTCCCGACGAGGTCGGCTGATAACCAAGCAGCAAGAAAAGGAGAAAGCAATGGATATGCAAAAAAGGCGTTGCCCAAACTGCGGCGCGTTTCTTAAGAAGGATGACACCGAGTGTTACGTTTGCGGCGAAATCATCATCCCTACCGTAAACGATCTTGTAAGCCGCTCCGCGCCCGAGGCAGCTGAGCCCGCCGCGCCCGAGGCGGTTGAGCCGGCAGCGCCCGAGGTAGTTGAGGCCGCCGCGCCCGAAAAGCCGGTCACGGCCGAAAAAGACAGCGATTATGTGCTTCCGGTAGACCACGACTCGGCAAAGGACACGGTTCCCTTTGAGGACAGAATGCCCTACGGCGACGATGATTACGCCGGCGCCGTTGAGGACAACGAGTATAAGCGCCTCGAGAAAAAGGGCACCCGAAAGGTCGCGCTTGTATGCGGAATAATAGTCGGAGTCGCGGCAGTAATAGCAGCGGTGGTGTGCGCACTTTTTTTTACAGGAGTGTTCGGCGGGGAAGAGAAGGCAAAAGAGGTAAAAATTTACTTCGACAAGCCCTCCGCGTCGCTGAACTTATTGGACGAAAACGGTAAGGTCTATAACTGGAGCTCTGACGTTGAGCTCGAGTACACCGACTCGAAGAACAATATCGAGACGGTTATCTGCGCGCCCTCTCTCGACCGCGAGAATCTTTGGGAGTGCGTCGTACCCGCGGATGTATACAATGTGTTCTTCTATATGAGCGACAACCCCGACATCAAGACCGGAGTGATCTCCGACCTTGACGACGGTATGGTTTACTATGTGACCCAGATCTCGATGAACTCAAAGCATGAGCTTCCCATAGCCGGATGTATGCTTGAGGATTTTGTGAATCTCGGCGTCAACGCGACCGAGCCGGCGACCGAGCCCAAAACCGAAAAGCCTACTCAAAAGGCCACAGAGGCTGCCACGAAGGTTGAGGAAACCACCGAGCCAGAAACCGAAACGACCCCCGAAACCGAGCCCCAGCCCTCAGCCGACGACGTCTACACAGTTACCCTGCCCGAGTCGTGGCAGACCGACGTTACAGCCGTCGAAGAGGCCAACTGCACGACCTACTTCGACACCTACAACCGCGAGAAATACGATATGGGAATGCTCCTGTCGATTTATGTTTTTGACGCCGACGACACCTCGTACAGCGATATGAATGTCAAAAAAATCGTGACCAGCTCCGACGGCTCAAAGAAAATCGTTATGGTGACTCCGCGCGATATCGAGTTTAACGATACCGACGAACAGGCCTACGAGAGCTATCTTGCTCTCCAGAAAATGACCAATCAGGTTATTTCCTCCGTGACTCCAAAGTAAAAAAACAATAATAAAGAAAAGGATGTTATAAAATGGGATGCGATCATAATTGCTCCTCCTGCTCCGAAAACTGCGAGAGCAGAGATTTACACGAAAACCTTCACCCGCTCAGCTCGGTTAAAAAAGTAATCGGCGTTATCTCCGGCAAGGGCGGCGTAGGCAAAAGCCTCGTAACCTCGACCCTCGCCGTAACAATGAACCGCCGAGGCAAAAAGACCGCCGTGCTCGACGCCGATATCACCGGCCCCTCTATTCCAAAGGCCTTCAATATCCACGAGCGCGCAAAGGGCAACGACGAGGGAATTTACCCCGTTACAACCGAGACAGGCATAGACCTTATGTCCATAAATCTCCTGCTCGAAAACGAGACCGACCCGGTCGTGTGGCGCGGCGCGCTGATTTCCGGAACGGTAAAGCAGTTCTGGACGGACGTTATCTGGTTTAACGAGGATTATATGTTTGTCGATATGCCTCCCGGAACCGGCGACGTGGCTCTGACGGTTTTCCAGAGCATTCCTCTCGACGGTATTATTATCGTGACCTCGCCTCAAGACCTGGTTTCGATGATAGTTGAGAAGGCCGTCAATATGGCAAAGATGATGAATATACCCGTTCTCGGACTGGTAGAGAATATGAGCTATTTTATGTGTCCGAACTGCGGCCAAAAGCACTACATCTACGGCGAAAGCAAGATCGATGAGATCGCCGAGCGTTTCGGCACCAAGGTTCTCGCCCGGATCCCGATCAACCCCGACCTCGCCAAATGCGTCGACGAGGGCAGAGTCGAGATGTTTGAGGGCGATTATATGGCCGAGGCCGCCGACTACCTCGAGGAAATCTTATAATAAAATATGGCCGGAAAGACAGGCTGATCTGTCTTTCCGGCTTTTTTTGTTCTTATTTTTCGAGCTCTTCTCTCGCGACGGCGAGCATAAGCTTGATGCGGTTTTCCTGGTTTACCTTCGGCGCGCCGGGATCGTAGTCGATCGTGACGATGTTGGCCTTGGGGTTTATCTCCTTTATCCTTCTGACCGCGCCCTTGCCGTTGATATGGTTCGGCAGACAGCCAAACGGCTGAGCGCAGACGATGTTCTCGTAGCCGGACTCCGCGAGCTCGAGCATTTCGGCTGTGAGAAGCCAGCCCTCGCCCATCTTTGAGCCGTAGCCGATAACGGGCTTGACGAGCTTTTTTATGTGGGAATATTTTCCCGGGGGAGTAAAGCCGTATTTTTTGGTGTTCTTTATCATCATAGCCTCGATCTTGGTGAGGTAGTTGAAGAGCACCGTGCAGAAACGGAACTTGGCGTAGCTTCCGCCGTATAGCTTTATATCCTCGAGGCGGTTGTCGACCTTAAAGAGCGCAAAGCCCATGATTCCGGGAAGGTTTACCTCGCAATCCTGATCGGCGAGGAATTTTTCGAGGTCGTTGTTGCCGAGGCGGGCGTACTTGACGTATATCTCGCCTACGATACCGACCTTTATTTTGCGCTCGCGCTTGAGCTCGATTTTAGAGAAATCGCGGCAGATCTCGTCCAGATACTTGTCGATTTCCTTTACGCGGTAGCTCTCGCCCTTTGCAAAATCGTCGGTCAGACGCTTGATCCATTCGTCGACCTTGCGCATACTCTCGCCCTTGTTGACCTCATAGGGCTTGGTCTGGTTTGAGAGCAGCATGAGCACGTCGCCGTAAACAAGACCCGCGACAAACCGGCGCACGAGCGGAACAGTGAGCTTAAAGCCGGGGTTCTTCTCCATTCCCATAGAGAGCGAGATAACCGGAACCTGCGGAAATCCGGCTTTTTTAAGCGCCTTT
>CACYDK010000108.1 GCA_902773155.1 uncultured Ruminococcus sp. | reverse complement strand
GAAAAGAGCCTCGACCCCGAGCTTACCGACGCGGCGATAGCCAGACTTTTGTTCCTGCTCAAGACCTGTGACGGCGGAGCGAGGGTAGTTTCCGCCCTCACCGATGAATACGCCTTCCGTTATCCCACTGTCGAGCTTAAATTTGACAAGGCGTTTGTAGACAAATACACCGGAATCGAAATCTCCGACGAAACCATTCTCAAAACCCTCAGAAGCCTCGGCTTCAAGGCTGAGTTGAACAACGGTCAGTTTGACGTGACCGTTCCCTCGTGGCGCGCCACAAAGGACGTAACGATAAAGGCGGATATCATTGAAGAGATCACCCGAATCTACGGCTACGACAACTTTGCGGTAAACACGACCCGTTCTCCGCTTTATCCCGTAAGAATGACAGAGCTTAAAAACGACGAGGAAAAGCTCAAGGATATGCTTGTAAAGACATACGGTCTGCACGAGGTGCACTCTTATGTTTGGGCATACAGCGACGAGCAAAAGGCTCTCGGCATTCCCGTTGAGGAAAACATCCGCCTCCTGAACGCCACTAACCCCAACATCGAAACGATCAGGCGCTCGATGATCCCCACTCAGCTCTGTCAGATCAAATCAAACATTGGCTACGCTCCGGAATACGGAATCTTTGAGATCGGACGCGTCGTTGAGGGCGTAGATGAAAACGATCTTTGTAAAGAGAAAAAGCTTCTCGGTATCACGCTTTACAGCAAGACCGAAAATGTAAAGAGCCTCTACTTTAAGCTGCGCGATATCCTCGCGACAACCGTAGACGACCTTAAGCACTCTTCCCTATCCTACGCCGAAGCCGCTCCGTCGCACGGCTATGAGCACCCCGTAAATCTGAACAAGGTCATCCTCGAGGGAGAGGAAATCGGTGTGATTGGAATTGTTCATCCGACTATCGGAAATAAAATCGACAAAAAGTCCGCTATCGTTTTCGCAGAGGTCGATATTGAGAAGCTGGCTTCTATAAAGACTAAGGGAATCAGCTACAGCGAGCCCTCAAAATTCCCGCCGATCACCTTCGACATAAGTCTTGATCTCAAGCCCGGAATGCTGTTCGCCAAGCTCTCCGAGTGCTGGAAAAACGCAGGCTCGCTTCTCAGAGGCACAAGCATTGTGGATACCTATGACACCGATACGATCCACAGCATAACAGTTCGCTTTGAATTCGGCTCAAACGAGAGAACTCTCTCATCGGCCGAAGTTCAGAAAATCATGGACAAGGTTATTGAAAACCTCGGCAAAATCGGCGTTTCGCTAAGATAAGCCGTAAATTCAAATGCAATGCAGAGCGTGCGCTTTTCGCGTGCGCTCTTTTCGCACCAAAACAACCTTATATTCGCAAATATACAGGTAATTATTATTATTTCTCTTTACTTTTTCCTATTAATGCGTTATAATAATGGTTAATGTCGGGTAATAGCCGATATTCTCATTAACAAGGAGTGTTACGATGATAAGCGGCGCAGATATAATGGTTAAATGCTTAAAGGCCGAAGGGGTCGACACGGTATTTGGCTATCCGGGCGCTACTATATGCCCCTTTTACGATTCACTATTTGATTCGGACATAAAACACGTGCTCGTGCGTCAGGGGCAGAACGCAGCTCACGCCGCTAGCGGCTACGCGCGCGCGAAAATGAAACCCGGCGTTTGTATCGCAACCTCAGGACCGGGCGCTACCAACCTCATAACCGGTATCGCCACAGCTTATATGGACTCGATCCCTATTGTCGCCATAACAGGTCAGGTTCGCTCCGATCTGCTGGGACGCGACGTATTTCAGGAAGCCGATATCACCGGAGCCTGCGAGCCTTTTACAAAGCACAGCTACCTCGTTTCCAAAACCGAGGATCTGCCGCGGGTTTTCAAGGAAGCGTTTTATATTGCTTCCACAGGCCGTCCCGGCCCTGTTCTGATTGATATCCCGGTTGATATTCAGGAAAACACAATCGAGAGCTTTGAGTACCCTGAAACGGTCAGCATCAAAAGCTACAAGCCCAACACTAAGGGACACAGCGTTCAGATCGAGCGAGCGGTTGAGCTTATCAAATCCGCTAAAAAACCCGTGATCGTATCAGGCGGCGGCGTTCTAAGCTCAGGCGCTAAGCTCAAGCTACAAAAATTTGCCGAAATGACTCAGATTCCCGTTATCTCAACAATGATGGGAATAGGCGTTATGCCGAGCGACCATCCCCTATATCTCGGAATGCTGGGAACTCACGGCAGAAGATGCGCGAACAAGGCTCTGCACACCACAGACCTCACTATAGTCTGCGGAGCACGACTCGGAGACCGCGCGATAGCCGCCCCCGACCAGATGAGCGAGCGCACCAAGATAATCCACATCGACATCGACCCGGCCGAAATCGGTAAGAACGTCAAGGTTGATATCCCGATAGTCGGAGATATGAACAACGTACTCAAGAGCCTTATCGAAAAGATCGGCGATTTTAGAATAAACGATGAATGGGACGCAGAGGTTAAGGATCTAAAAGCTCATTACCAGAGCAAGATCTCAACCTTCGAGGGCTTTGTTGAGCCGAGAACCCTTATAGGCAAGCTTAGCTCGATGCTTAAGGCAAAGGCTATTCTCTGCGCGGACGTCGGCCAGAACCAGATTTGGTGCGCGAATAATTTCAGGATCCGCGAAGGCCGCTTCTTCACGACCGGAGGAATGGGCACGATGGGCTACTCCATACCGGCCGCTATCGGCGCGAAACTCGGCCTCAAAAAGCGCGACGTCGTAGTTGTATGCGGAGACGGAAGCTTCCAGATGAGCTTAAACGAGCTTTCAACCATTGTCCAGAACAACCTCAACATCAAAATTATAGTTATGCGCAACTACCGTCTCGGTATGGTACGAGAGCTCCAGGATAATCACTACAATAAACGCCACAGCGCCACAATCCTGAACGAGAGTCCCGATATCGTGGCTCTGGCTAAGGCTTACGGCATAGACAGCGCGGAGGTCAGCTCGAACGAGGAGGCCGAAAAATACATCGGCAAAATCGTAGAGAGCGATAAACCGTTCGTGCTCGTGTGCAGGGTTCACCCTGACACTCCGTCAATTCTGTAGGGAGGCCTTTATGAAATATACATTATCTGTGCTTGTTGAAAACCAAGCGGGCGTTCTCTCCAAGGTATCCGGTCTCTTTTCGCGCAGAGGATTCAACATCGACTCCCTGGCCGTAGGTGTTACCGGCGATCCGACGGTTTCGAGGATCACCATTGTCGCCAACGGCGACGAATATGTTGTTGAACAGCTCGAAAAACAGCTGAATAAGCTGATTCCCGTAATCAAGGTAAAGCGTCTTATCGAGGGCGAATTCATCAGCCGCGAGCTCGTGCTCATAAAGATCCACTGCCCTGCGGCAAAAAGATTTGAGCTCGTTAAAATAGCCGAGCAAATCGAGGCAAAAATCGTAGACGTAAGTCCCACCACCGTAACGCTCGAGTACTGCGAAACAGTCGAGAGGATCCATGTGCTTATGGACTTGGTAAAACCGTATGGTATCCGTGAGATAGTCAGAACCGGCACTATCGCCATAGACAAGGGCAAAACCTCGGTTTCTGCTTAATCACGCTTATTAATAACTTTATATATTTTCGCCGCGCAAGCGGTAAGGAGGAAATCAAAAATGTCTAACGCAAAAATTTTCTATCAGTCTGACTGCAACCTTTCTCTCCTCGAGGGCAAGACTATCGCCATCATCGGCTACGGCAGCCAGGGACACGCTCACGCTCTTAACCTTAAGGAGAGCGGCTGCAACGTAATCATCGGTCTTTACAAGGGTTCCAGATCATGGGACAAGGCTGTTGCTCAGGGCTTCGATGTATACACTGCCGCTGAGGCCGCCAAGAAGGCCGACGTCATTATGATTCTTATAAACGACGAGAAGCAGGCTAAGCTCTACAGAGACGACATCGCCCCGAATCTTGAGGCCGGCAATATGCTCATGTTCGCTCACGGCTTCAACATTCACTTCGGTCAGATCGTACCGCCCGCTGACGTTGACGTAACAATGATCGCTCCCAAGGCTCCCGGACACACTGTTCGCTCCGAGTATCAGGCCGGCAAGGGCACACCCTGTCTCGTAGCTGTATATCAGGACGCTACAGGCCAGGCTCTTGAGAAGGCTCTCGCCTACGGCGCCGGAATCGGCGGCGCAAGAGCAGGTATCCTCGAGACCACCTTCCGCACAGAGACCGAGACCGACCTCTTCGGCGAGCAGGCTGTTCTTTGCGGCGGCGTATGCGCTCTTATGCAGGCTGGCTTTGAGACTCTTGTTGAGGCCGGTTACGATCCGAGAAACGCTTACTTCGAGTGCATCCACGAGATGAAGCTCATCGTTGACCTTATCTATCAGTCTGGTTTTGCCGGAATGAGATATTCGATCTCCAACACCGCTGAGTACGGCGATTACATCACCGGTCCGAAGATCATCACCGAGGACACAAAGAAAGCTATGAAGAAGATCCTTAAGGACATTCAGGACGGCACATTTGCCAAGGACTTCCTGCTCGATATGTCCGAGGCCGGCGGCCAGGTTCACTTCAAGGCTATGAGAAAGTTAGCCGCTGAGCATCCCGCCGAGGTTGTAGGCGCCGAAATCAGAAAGCTTTACAGCTGGTCTGACGAGGATAAGCTCATCAACAACTAATCATCAACAACTAAATAGATCAAATAGAGTAGGGGGAGTTCAAACTCCCCCTACTCTATTTTTACAAACTATTCAAATACATATAAAGCGGTTTTCTGAACAAAACCACACACGGCTTGTCTTAACCTTTGCCGTTGTTTTCAGAAGCGCGCTTCTGCTTCATAAGTACATATCCCTCGAAAAGATCCAGATCCTCTTTTGTAGTGATTTTGATATTGGTCTGACTGCCCTTTGAGAAATAGATAGGCTTATTAAGCGCGTACATCATCGTTGTTGTATGAGGCTCGACCTCGTTTATAACTCCGGTGCGTATGCCCTCCTCATACAGGTCGCAGACGAATTTAAACTGGAAAGCGTGCGGAGAGTTCATACAGGCGACGGTTTCGCGGTTGATATACTTCGAGGAGGATTTTCCGTCCTCGTCCTTCCAGCCGGAAAGCAGAAGAAAATCTGTAGTAGAAATCGCGTTGCCCTTTTCTGCGCAAACCTTTACCGCGTCGGAGATAAGCTCCGGCTCAACAAACGGCGAAGCTCCGAAATGCACAAGCACGATATCGTCGTCGTCGAGCTTGTCCTTTAAGTAATTGACGCCGTTCATGACCGAGCCCTGGAAAGTGCTTCCGCCCTCGGTGATCCATCTTACCTTATCAAGGTCGTACTGTCTTACCATATCCTTAAGATAGTCGATATGGCTCTTTACACAGACGATCTCGATAGCGTCGATTTCAGGATGAGAATTGAACTTCTCAACCGTATAAGCGAGAATCGGCTTTCCTAAAATCTCTATAAACTGCTTAGGGCGATCGGCGCCGACCCTTGAACCGACGCCTCCCGCTAAAATGATCGCAACATTCATACTTTATACTTCCAATCCGTAAAATTCTATCTCCAATACAGGAGCGCTTGATTAACCAAGTGATATTTTACCTTAAAGGAAATGAAAAAGCAACAGTTTTACAAAAATGTAATTATGATTGTGCAAATCCAATTAAAGTTACAGCAAATACTGAGCTTTTATAAGCAAAGTAAATTGGATTTACACTGTAACAACAGTAATTTTATCAAACGGAATCCCGGCTGTTGAAGTAACGGCGGCTTTTATTACAACGCGTCCGTTTTTCTTCATATCGCTCTTTGGAACCGTAACAGTACATCCCCCCTCGTTTATATAGCAGAGGCACTGCGAAAAACCTTTAGCCTTAAGCGTACTTTCGATAGTGTTCTGAAGAGTAAAATTCTTTATCATCGCAGCGGCCATATTCTGAGCCTCGCTCTTGTTTTCATCGGGCGTATCGTCAACGCCAAGCATCTCGTTGGCCTCATCTATTATTTTGTCCTGGATTTTGTCCCGCTCGGTTTTTGCCGAAGCAAAGTATTTCTCCTGCTTTTCCGAAAGATTCTTCACCGCTACTACCTCCTTGGTCTCGTCGGGAGTAGCCGTGGTCGAAACCGTAGCATTTACAAACTTTGTTTCTCCGAGCATTTTTGAAACGGTTTTCGGAGACGTTAGACTCCAGTTGAGATAAACCGCGGCTCCCAGCGAAAGCACAAGAGCCGCCGCAATCAGCTGTTTTTTTCGTATTTTCATAATAATCGCCATAGCCTTTCTGTCCACAATAATTTATTATTTCTTACAACCCTACCGTGGACAGATAAGGAGTAAACGGAGATAAGGCGATAGGCCGTTGCTCTCACCGAAAACCCGGCTTTTTGCACCGGGATTCTATTCTTTTAGTTTAGTTACAAAAACCTTTGCGGTCGAGATATCGAAGGCTTTAGTCACCGCCTGAGTCACACGCTCTTCTACAACCGCGTCGTCACCGCCCTCACAGGCAACGACTACTCCGCGGATTTTCGGCTCTATCTCCTTGGTCTTGGTCTGGTTATTCTCGAGATAAACACCCTCGACAGAATTTTCGACCGTCAGCAGCACCTCGCATTCTCCAACGCCATCCATATTCTCCAGAATGTTTTTCAGCGAAAGCCTGACATCCTCACAGTATTCGGAAACGTTATAGTTTATTGCGGTATTATCGTTATCGGAAAAATCCGTCAATGACGAAAGAAGAATCAGGCCTATCCCCAACGCTCCGCATAGAATAATTAGTTTTCGAAGCCTGCCGTCGGTCATAAGCTTTTTTAAATCCGGCATTTTCATTCCTGTATCACCTGAGGATCTACCTCGAATTTTTCCCTTATTATTCTTTTTATATCTAAAGGCCTTTCAGCTTGGCCTTTATTTATATATATGCTGACGCTGTCGATTAATATTCCGAATTCGTCCGTATTCTTTAGTCTTATACGGCATTTATTTATAGTTATTCCGTTCTGCTTCAAAAGCAAGAAAGCACGCTTTTCGAGTATGGATTCTGTCTCTCTTATAACGTTTTGATTAAAGGCTTCGTCGGCAGTAGCCGTAATAGGAGTCTTTGATTCAGCGTTTATTTCTATACGAAAGCTTTCTAACGCATTTTTTACGGGAACGACCATACAACAAAGCAAAAACATACCGGCAATGAGTCCATACAGCTTTTTCATGCTTCCCTGAGGCAGAAGCATATTCAAAATTGACGAGATCACGGCGCATATGCAAACCGCAGTCGCTACAGAAGCTATACCATCCATCACGCGCCGCCTGATACCAGAATTATTCCGGTAGAGATAATGAACACAGAGACCACGCAGAGCATTACTGAAACCAGCGTAGAAGTGACGTAGCGGGCGCTTTCGATAAGTAAAACCGGTTCTCTGAGGTTTAGAACCTCGCCTGCCGCCTTCCCTATATTTAGCGTCACTATCCATAAAACGCATTTAATCAGGGTGGGTATGTACATAACCGCGAGCGCTATTATCACAAATACTCCGAGTCCGTTTTTCATAAGCCCTACGGAGCCTGTAACGGTTTGGTAAGCCTCAGAAAGCGCGGAGCCAACTATTGGCACCATTCCCGAAAGTCCGAGCCTGACAGCTCGTCCGGAAGCGCTGTCGACTCCCGAGGCAATTATCTGTTTAAAAGAAAGAAACATCGTAAAAACGGTCATACTAATTCCCAAGAGCCATTTTATAAAACCCGAAACATGGCGCATTATACCGCTTAGATTAGTTTCCGGCGATATTGCCGAGCTTATACCGAGTGCAAAGAATATTCTAAGAAACGGCGCGGCAAGCTTTCCGATTATCTGGGACACGCCTTCGCAGCACAAAAGCATAATGCCGTTAAACGAAGCCGATGATGCAGCTTTACCGGAGCCTATCAAAACACCGGCCATAACAGGCAAAAACGCCAGCATAACATTCGCCGAAGTCATAACAATCTCACAGCCGCAGGTAATCACTGAGCTTATCGGCGCAACGACAAGACATCCTATCGCAAGAGTCAAACAAACGCTCAGCGCCTGTGAAGCGGTATTATTTGCAAGCGAAATACGCATAGAGTATACGAGGCTGTAGATCAGCATAACGGCGATAATCAAGCCGAGAACAGACATAGGTTCTTTGGCCTCGGAAAATATATTGTTAACAATATATTCCGCAAAAGATTCAAAGCTCATACTGCTGATTTTATCCGCGTCAGGTTCGTCTATTCCGAAGCTTTTCAGGGCGTCTCTGGCGTTTTCGGGAATCGAGCTCAAAAGCTCATCTGTCGGTACGCTTTCATTAAATCTTTCAGCCTTTACCTCTGTTACAGACAGCGCGGTCAAAAAAATAACCGCAATGATTATAAATAGTCTTTTCATATTTTTCTCCATATGCCT
>CACYDK010000107.1 GCA_902773155.1 uncultured Ruminococcus sp. | reverse complement strand
TTTCTATTATATATTCGCCGAGCATCGCGGCTCTCTCCTCCACTATACCTTTCACATATGACCCTCCGAAAGTGTTTTGGTAGAGTATATGCGCAGACTTTCCGGAAAATGAGCGCGAATTATTGAACGGGCAAAAAAAGAATGATATAATTTTCTTGATGACTGCAACACTTAGCGGATTTTTTCGCACTTAACATATGAACGTTACACAATCAACCCTCGAGGAGATCATTATGGACGAAGCAAAACTCATTAGACGGGCGATCAGCGGCGACCGCGAGGCCTTCGCGTCGATTTATATGCTCTACCGCGACAGACTCTACAGATACGCCTACTTTAAGCTCAGAAGCTCCGACGACGCCGAGGACGCTGTTTCGGACTGCGTTGTGCGCGCGTTTACGGCTATTCGCAGACTTAAAAACGAAAAAGCCTTTCCTGCGTGGATTTTCAGGATCATGTACCGCGTTTGCGCCGAGATGATCGAGTCGAAAATCAAACGCAATGCAGATGAGAACGTTGACGAGGCGATTGTTTCGGTCGAGGACTCTCATATGTCCGTAGAGCTTTCGGAGGCTCTCGACGCGCTCAGCCCCGGTACGCGCGACATAGTTCTGCTAAGCGTTGTGGCCGGGTTCAACAGCCGCGAGATATCGTCGCTTACCGGTATAAAGGCCTCCACCGTGCGCTCAAAGCTGTCGCGCGGACTCGCAAAAATGAGAGAAATTCTAAGCTGATGAGGTGCGAAAAATGAAAAATGATTACGATTTTATAAAAGAAAAATTCGAGCAGAGCGGCGTTAACGCTCCGGAAAAAATGGATGAAAGCTATGTGCTCGACAGACTCCCCGAAAGCACCCCCGAGATAGTTAAGCCCAAGCGAAAGGTAAAAAAGCTGCCTGCCATAGCGGCGTGCGCGGCTGTTCTCATAGCGGCGGCGGTCGCGGTTAATATGCTTGTGCTGAAGCCGACTGCCCCGGCTCAAAAGAGCGCCGCGAGGCAGAGCGCGCTCAGCGAGCTCGTTAAATTCGACAGCGAACAGGCTCTCAGAGAACAGATCGAAAAAATCGAAGAAAAAAACAGGGCTAACCGGACGGAGGTCGACTATGAAGCCGCGGATTCGTTGGATATCGGGGTCAATACGGCTAAATCAGCCAGCTCAACCAAAACGACCGGAGCAAATACCGCTGCTCACAGCGAAACCTACAAGCAGGTCGAAGGGGTCGACGAGGCCGACATCGTAAAGACAAACGGAGAATACATTTTCTCAGTCACGAACAGCGATTACGTTGCGGTGATCAAGCCAGACGGAAAGAACAGCAAGGTTGCCGCAAAAATCAATTCTCCCGACAAGGAGGCGAGCTCCGACATATACGAGCTCTTTATCTCGGGCGACAGGCTGGTCGTCATCCGCTATTATGAAAGCTTTGAGCTGAACGATGACGGCGAAGCGAATAAATACGTCAGCAAAACCGCGGCCGATATCTACGATATAACAAACGCCGAGAAGCCCGTGCTCGAAAACACCTTCTCGCAGAGCGGCTACTACATTTCGTCGAGGATGATCGGCAATAAGCTCTACCTCGTAAGCTCCGACAGCGGCGACTCCGACAGAGTACTGCCGGTAATCGCATGTGGAAATGACGAGCGCAAGCTCGACTGCGGCCGCGTATACTCGTTCAAGAATCCCGCGTCGCGCTCTATGCTGGTGATCACCCAAGTCGACATAACCGATATGAGCGAAAGCTCCGACACAAAGGCCGTGCTCGGCTCCGGAGATACTGTTTACTGCAACGAGAACAATCTCTACGTTACCGCCCAGAGCTATCCCGTGTACTTCGACTACGGCTACGAGGCGACCGACGACGAGGCCGACGACCTCAGCCAAAAAATCAGGATCCTTAAGGTAAATATCGAGGACGGCGTTAAATTCACAGCCTCCTGCTCGGTCAAGGGCTTCCTAAACGACCAGTACTCGCTCGACGAGAACAACGGCTATCTGCGCGTTGCCGTGACCTCTAACGAAAACGGCCGCGATGTGAACAATCTCTACGTTCTTGACAGCAAGCTCAGCCAAGTGGGCGAGGTGGGCAATTTCGCGAAGAACGAGAGCATTAAGGCGGTCAAATACGTCGGCGACACGGCTTACGTGATCACCTACGAAAAAACCGACCCTCTCTTCGTGATCGACCTGAGCAAGCCCGACAGTCCCAAAATACTGGGAAGCGTAAAAATCAGCGGCTTTTCGAGTATGCTCGTCCCTGTAGACGAAAACACCGTGCTAGGTATAGGCTATCACACCGCCGAGGAGGACTGGACAGATCTTGAGGTTCAGGAGGGCGTTAAGCTCGCACTTTTCGATGTGAGCGACAAGACCGCTCCCAAGGTGCTCGACAGCAAAATTTTTGAGAACTGCGAATCGCCCGTTCAGTATGAGCCTAAGGCTCTCGCCTTTAATCCCGACAGAGGCTCCTATACAATGCCCCTCAACCGCTTTATCTACGACGACGATTACTCCTGCGTCGCGGGCGCGCTTACCGTAAAGGTCAGGGGCGGTAAAATCGAGGTCGAGAAGCTGTACGAATCCAAAAAGCTAAGCGGCGAGGACGACGAGGGAGTTAACCGCACGGTTTACATCGGCGATACCGTCTACCTGATCTGCACGGACACCTACGACGACAACTCTCCGACAGTCGACTGCTTCAAATATTGATAACACATCAGAACAAACAAAACACGATCTCCGCCGCGGAATTTCCGCGCGGAGATTTTCTCTTATCAGCGCTGAACGCCCCCTTACAGAATATTGTAATATTTGTTGCCGAAAAACTCTTATCGAATTGTGCAATACGCTTATTGCATTGAATCCTGCATTTTGGTAAAATAATAGCGTTGGAAATTTATGCTAATGGATTTAGGAGTTGAGAAAATGAAAAAAAGGATCACAGGATTGCTTCTCTGCATATCCACCATAATCTCATGCTTCGCGTTCGGCGCGATCAAAACCGCCGCCGCGGACGCCTCGGCTGAGACCACCGCCGCCGGCGTCTCCAAAAGTGAGACGGGAGCAGACTACGGACTGCCGAAGAAAATTGACGACGGTAATATTCTCCAGTGCTTCAACTGGAAGTACAGCGATATTAAAAACGAGCTTAAAAGTATCGCCGAGGCAGGCTTTACCGCGGTACAGACCTCGCCCGCCCAGCCTGCCGACAGCTCCGGAAAATGGTACTGGCTCTATCAGCCGACGGGCTTCTACATCGGCTCAAACGACCTCGGCGGAAAATCCGAGCTCCAGAGCCTCTGCACCGAGGCCGATAAATACGGGATCAAGGTCATTGTCGACATCGTAGCCAACCACCTCACAGGCGACCACGGAAGGATCCAGGACGACCTGAAAGACGGCAAGTACTGGCACAATATGGGCAAGGTTTCGAACTACAGCGACCGTAATCAGGTAACTCACGGCGACATCGGCATGCAGGATCTCGCCACAGAAAACAGCTATGTACAGAACGTAGTCAAAAAATACTTGACCGACCTCAAGAACATCGGCGTAGACGGCTTCCGTTTTGACGCGGCAAAGCACATCGGCACACCCGCCGAGGGCGATAACTTCTTCAAGATGGTTCAGAGCGTCGGCCTTTGGGCTTACGGAGAGATCCTCGACACTCCCGGCGGAAAGAACGCCGAGGTAATGAAGGAATACACCAATTATATACACGTAACAGACTCTATGTACAGCGGCGAGCTCACCGGCGGCATGAGAGACAAAAAGGTTGTCACAAACACCGGCTACTGGACAAAAAGCGGCGTTGACAGCTCCAAGATCGTATACTGGGGCGAAAGCCACGACACCTTCTCGAACGACCCCAACGACGGCGGCTGGACTAAGTATCTCGACCAGAAAATCATCGACCGCTCATACGCCGTGCTCGGCTCAAGAGCGAACGCTCAGGCGCTCTATCTCTCAAGACCCGATTCCACCGAGCGCGAGAGCATTTACGCCGGCAGAAAGGGAAGCCTCCACTACAAATCGAAGGAGGTTGCCGCTGTAAACCACTTTAAAAACGCTATGGTCGGCAGAAAAGAAAGCTACACCTCGGGCGACGGCTGCGACGTTGTATGCCGCGAGGGCGGAGCTGTTATCGTATCGGCTGACGGCTCGAGCGGTAAAAAATCCGTTCCCAACGCCGGCGGTCTCGTAAAGGCCGGCACCTACACCGACGAGGTCTCCGGAAACAAGTGGACCGTCACAAGCACCACTATCACCGGCTCGATCGGCAACACCGGAATCGCAGTATTCTACAGCACCGAGCCCGCGGGTCCCTCCGCCTCGGCTACAGAATCCTGCTCCTATGTCGATTCGATGAAGGTCACTCTCAACTTCTCAAACGCCACCTCGGCTCAGTACTCTGTCAACGGCGGAGCCTACACCGACTTTAAGGACGGCAAGGTTATCACGATAGGCGAAGATCTGGAGGAAGGCGACGTAACAACAATCAGCGTAAAGGCCACCGACGGCAAGGTATGGAGCGACGTTCAGACCTACACCTACACCAAAAAGGAAACAGGCGGCTTACAGCGCGTTTATTTTGATAACTCAAGCTACAAATGGTCCACGGTATACGCCTACATCTACTCGGGCTCTGTCAACAACGCAAAATGGCCGGGTCAGACCATGACCCTGGACAGCTCGACCGGCTACTATTATCTCGACGTTCCCGAGGAGCTCTCCGACGGCTCGGTTATCTTTACCGAGAGCGAGTTATCCGAAAACCGCTACCCCGCCGACAAGGAGCCCGGACTCCCGCTTGAGGGTGTTTCAAAGATTTTCAAAGCCGGAAACGTCCTCGAGGATTACGTTCGCGTAAAGCCAACCAAGCCCACCGAAGCTCCCACCGAAGCGCCCACACAGGCTCCCACAGAGGCGCCCACGCAGGCTCCGACAGCAACTCCCACAGAAGCCCCGACAGCGGCTCCCACGGAGGCTCCCGAGACCAAACCCGCGGTCAGCAAGGGTATGATCGGCGACGTTAACGAGGACAAGGAGATCAACGTAACCGACGCGACTATCATCCAGAAGGTAGTAGCCTCGCTCAAAACTCTCTCCGAAAACGCCGGCCGACTCGCCGACGTTGACTCTAACGGAAAGGTAGATATCAAGGACGCCACATACATTCTCAAATACTGCGCAAAGATGAACGACAAGGCGAACGTCGGCAAGTCCTACGAGGAAGTCGCTCCGACAGAAGCTCCCACGGAAGCGCCGACTGCGGCTCCCACAGAAGCTCCGACGGCGGCTCCCACCGAGGCTCCGACCGAAGCCCCGACAGCGGCTCCCACAGAAGCTCCCACACAGGCTCCTACCGAAGCTCCCACAGAGGCGCCGACTGAGGCTCCGAAGAAAATTACCGAAAACGCCGTATTCTGCAAGGACGACGCCGGCTGGGGCACAGTTTACTGCTATATGTGGACTAACAGCTCCGACGATCAAAACAAGGAATGGCCGGGTCAGCCCATGGAGAAAAACAGCGACGGCGTTTATGAGCTCGTCGTAAAAGGAAGCTACGGCAAAATAATCTTTAACAACGGAAGCTCAAGCCAGACCGACGATATGGACTTCCCCGGAGTCGGAAAAATCTTCAATAACAGCAGTAGCTCATGGGACGACTATAAATAAGCTCATAATGATAGACCTTTTTATTTGAACGTAACCACAAACTTTAATACTGTTTAAAACCAAAAGTTTCAGCCGGAGGCGACACGCCTCCGGCTGAATTTTTTGTCGTAATATCTCACCAACGCTTGCACTTTTTAGGGGTCGCGCAGCATTTAATTTTTGGGGATCGGCCTCCCCTACAGCGAGCTATTTGTACCCCTTTTCCTCAATTCGCAATTACTTAATCTTTATTTTTGCTGTTACCGTCTTAGCGCCGCTCTTGTAGCTTGAATCGCCTTTGGCGGTGATCTTTACCTTGATTTTCAGGATCGTGCCTCTATTGTACGAGCCTTTTTTGACGGTGATAACGCCCTTCTTGGAGACGGTCAGGAATTTTGAGCCCGTAAGCTTTTTGCAGGAAAATGCTCCCTGCACGTTTTTGATCGTTAAAGGCTTGACCTTCACGTTCGTGATTTTCAGCTTTGCGCGCGAGGCCTTTTTTGTTGCCGCCTTGACAGTCATCGGTTGTTTTGCCTTTGTGATATTGAAGGTTTTTACTATTGTGCCCGTGTAATCTCCGATACCTGTTATCGTCACGGTAGCGGTGCCGACCTTCTTGTTATTTTTGAATTTAGCGGTAAAATCAGCGTATTCGCCGTCGTCGCTCACAACGCTAATCTCGGGCTTTATAACCTTTCCGGTGTACTCAACGTCCTGTAAATCCTCAATCGTCCAGTTGCTGATATCGATTTTTGAGGCTTCGACAGGTTTCGTTTCTGTCGGCTCCGTCGGCTTGTCGCTTGCGGGCTCTGTCAGAGCTTCCGTAAAGGGTTGCGTTTCAATCGGCTTAGTCGGAGCGTTTGTGGGTGCTTCTATCGGAGACTCTGTCGGTGCGTTTTTAGGAGCTTCCGTTGGTTCCACAGTAGTCTTTTCCGTGACAGGCTCTGTGGTCAGTTCTAAGGTATTAAGCTCGATTAACGAACCGTCTGCTTTCACTATTTTGCCTGCGAAGTCTGTTAATTTTTTATTTTCGAAGAGGAGTTGTGACTTCCACACATCGCCGTCATATACCTGATATTGTATTTCGTTAGTATCTACGTAATTAGCTGACATTGTTAAAGAGTAAATCGGCAATCCGCCGGCACTCATATTTGTCTTTGTGAAATCATACGGATGCCAGTTTTCAGGAGCGTTTCCTAGGGTATCATTTACATTAAATTTAAAGCTATTTCCATTTGTGATCTGCGCGCTGTTCGGCAGATAGTAAAAATTATACTCAACATAAATCGATTCTGTCGGGTCGATCTGCTTATCTGTTACAGGCTCTGTAATTGCTTCTTTCTTTTCAAACTCACATACAAACCCACCGATTTCTGTTGCCATATTGGGATAGTCGTTCCATTTATATGCATCAACCCAGCTACCCCAAGTACCTAAATAGTATTCTGCTCCGCCATGATTATCAGGTTGCCCTGTAGCCCAAGGGTGGTATGACATAGCACTGCCATCTATCCACTGCCAGCTATCGCCATTCCTTTTTCCTCCAAGCCAACATGGTACACCTGTCATACCGCCTAGAGCAGCCTTTACCGCTTCCCATTCGCTTTCATCCGCAATAGTCGCTAAGTATCCGCCTTG
>CACYDK010000106.1 GCA_902773155.1 uncultured Ruminococcus sp. | reverse complement strand
ACGACAAGGGCGAAAAGGTTCAGGACGCGGGTCCCTCGGTTCCTGTAGAGATCATCGGTCTCGACGAGGTTCCGGTAGGCGGCGACACCTTCAACTCCGTCACCAACGAGCACCTCGCCCGTCAGCTTGTCAACCAGCGCAAAAACGAGCGCAAGGAAGAAATGTTTAAGGCTCAGACCAAGGTCACCCTCGACAATCTCTTTGATCAGATGAAGCAGGGCGATATGAAGGAGCTCAAGATCATCGTCAAGGCCGACGTTCAGGGCTCGGTCGAGGCTGTAAGACAGAGCCTCGAAAAGCTCACCAACGACGAGGTCAGGGTAAATATCATCCACGGCGCGGTCGGCGCGGTAAACGAGAGCGACGTTATGCTCGCGAACGCCTCGAACGCCATTATCGTAGGCTTCAACGTTCGTCCCGAGCCCAGCGCGCAGGCTAACGCCGAGCGCGACGGCGTAGACCTCAGACTCTACCGCGTTATCTACGACTGCATAGAGGAGATCGAAAGCGCGATGAAGGGTATGCTCGCTCCCAAGACCCGCGAGGTTGACCTTGGAACCGCCGAGGTGCGCAACGTCATCCGCATCAAGAGCGTCGGCGTCGTTGCCGGCTCCTACGTCACAAAGGGCAAGATCTCCCGCGACGGCCTGGTAAGAGTCGTTCGCGACGGTATCATTGTCGCCGACGACAAAATAGGCTCTCTCCAGCGCTTCAAGGACTCCGTAAAGGAAGTCGCCGAAGGCTACGAGTGCGGTATCTGTCTCGAAAAGTTCAGCGACCTTAAGGAAGGCGACGTCTTCGAGGTATACGCAATAGAAGAATACAGAGACTAATATCGACTGGTTGTACTGGTATTCTTCCTGCAAAAAAATGAAGGGCGGCCAATACCGCCCTCCCCCTTTCAAGGAGGATAAACTATGTCCGGACATAAAATAGAAAGAACTACCGAGGATATCAAACGTGAGCTCACGGCTATTTTCCGCGAGCTCAAGGATCCCCGTGTAAAAGACGCGTTTATCTCGATAATTCGCGTCGATCTGACCAACGACCTCTCCTACTGCACGGTTTACGTCAGTGCTATAGAGGGGCTCGACCGCTGTAAGCAGGCCTGCAAGGGGCTCGACTCAGCCTCCGGCTTTATTCGCCGCGAGCTCGGCCACAGGCTCAGACTGCGCCACGTGCCCTCGCTGATTTTTACTGCGACCGACAGCATCGAATACAGCGCGAACATCTCGAGGATCCTGAACAATCTCGAGATCACCGATTTTGAGGACGAAGCCGATGACGATTAAGGAAATTGCCGATGTGCTTAAAGCGCACGATAACTACGAGATTTTGACTCACAATTACCCTGACGGCGACTGCCTCGGCTCAGGCTTCGCGCTTTGTATCGCGCTGCAGCAGCTCGGGAAAAACGCCAGGGTCATTACCACGGAGCTTCCGCAGAGGTTCGGATACCTTACCCGCGAGGTCAGGGAACAGGACTTTGACGCTCAGTTTATTATTTCGGTCGATGTGGCTGACGAGAAGCTTCTCGGAATAAACCGCTCGGCCTATGAGGGCAGGATCGACCTATGCATAGATCACCACGGCTCCAACTGCGTAAACGCCCCCGCAAGATACGTTGAAGCGGAAGCCGCGGCCGCGGGAGAGATAATTTTCGCTTTGGCTAAGGAGTTGGGCGTTAATATCACAAAGGGTATCGCCGACTGTCTCTACACCGCAGTCTCGACCGACACAGGCTGTTTTCGCTACGTAAACACCACGCCGCGCACGCTTAGGATCGCGGCCGACCTTATAGAGCTAGGCTGCGACAGCGCCTATATTAACAAGGTCAATTTTGAAACAAAGTCAAAGCGCCGCGTTCAGCTTGAGCGCGAGATCCTTGAAAATATGATTTTCTGCGCAGACGACAAATGCGCTATCATCTACACCACTCTCGAGATGGTCGAAGGGCTTTCCGACGACGAAACCGAGGGGATCGCCTCGATCCCGCGCGAGATCGAGGGCGTGAAAATGGGCATCACCGTCCGCGAAAAGCCGAACGGCGAGTACAAGGTTTCCGCAAGAACAAACGGCGACGTTGACGCCTGCGAGTTTTGCAAGGGCTTCGGCGGCGGCGGTCATATCGGCGCGGCAGGCTGTACGCTTCACGGAACACTTGAGGGCTCGATCGAAAGGCTGATAAAAGCCGCAGAAGAAATGCTATGAACGGCGTCATTGTAATAGACAAGCCGGAGGGCTTTACCTCATTCGACGTTGTAGCGGTCGTGCGAAGGCTAACCGGGCAGCGAAAAATAGGCCACACAGGCACTCTTGACCCGAACGCGACAGGCGTTTTACCGCTTCTGCTCGGTGCCGCTACTAAAGCTCAGGACATAATCCCGAACCACGACAAAAGATATGTCGCCGGGTTCAGGCTCGGCCTTACGACGGACACACTCGATATCTGGGGAAAAACGACCTCGCAGTGCGAAAGCAACGCGAGCAGAACTGACATTGAAGCTCTGCTGCCGGATTTTACCGGCGAAATCGAGCAGATACCGCCGATGTATTCGGCCGTTCAGGTCGACGGGCGCAGGCTCTACGATCTCGCCCGCGAGGGAATCGAGATCGAGCGCAAGGCTCGCCGGATCACCGTTTACGAGCTCAGGCTTTTAGACTTCGACGAGTCAGAGCAGCGCGGAACCCTCGAAATAAGCTGTTCAAAGGGCAC
Source organism: uncultured Ruminococcus sp. (assembly GCA_902773155.1). GTDB lineage: Bacteria > Bacillota > Clostridia > Oscillospirales > Acutalibacteraceae > Ruminococcoides. The sequence continues at coordinate 4,383 of CACYDK010000106.1, read as the reverse complement.
CTATGTGCGCACGCTTATCGACGATATCGGAAGAAAACTCGGCTTCGGCGCGGTCATGACCTCGCTCAAACGAACCGAGGCCTGCGGATTCAAGCTTGAGGACAGCGTAAGCCTTGACGAGTTAAAAGCTCTCGCCGAAAACGGCGAAATCGGTACAAGGCTTGGCTCGGTTGAGGTGTTTTTCCTCTCCTGCCCCGCTCTGATCGTCTCCGACAAGCAGGCTGTCCGCTTTAAAAACGGCGGCGCGCTTGATATAACGCGAACCGCTCTCGCTAAAAATCCGCCCGAAAACGGAATAGTTTTTCGCGTAAAATCAAAGACCGGCGATTTTGTCGGACTCGGAAAGATTACAAACGGCGAACTGAAATACTATAAAACATTTTAATAAAGTCTTTATTGGAAATAGTAACGGGAGGAACCAAGCAAAGGTTCCTCCCGTTTTTTCGAATATATTTATTCTTCTAAATCAATCCTGTAATTTCTGCAATTATCCCCGATCATTTAAGCTCGACGACCGCTGTCGAGAACGGCGGCAGGATGAGCTTTGAGCCGGTCAGGCTGACGTTCGCGCTTCTTACGGAGTCGTCGTCGGCTTTTTCGCCGTTTGAGGCTACGAGGTCGCCGACAAGCTCCGAGTCGCTCAGAAGCTCGTTTTCGACCGTTATCTCTTCGCTGTCGCTGAGGTTATGGATCACCGCGAGTTTTTTGCCCTTATACTCGACGGTGTTGGCTATAAGCTCGGTGTTGTCAAGGTCGAGCGCCTTGTAATCGCCCCGCGCGATAGCCGGATTCTGGTTTTTGATTCTTATTACGCGCTTATAAAAGCTAAGCACCGAGTCGGGCTCGGACTGCTGCTGCTTGACTCCGCCGTATGAGGCGTGATCGGCGTCGGCTGAGGCTATGCCGTTAACGGTTATCTCAGGCAGTTTTTCGTCGTCCCAGATCATCGGCTCGCGCTTGTACTCATCGTTATTGAGCGTGGCGTCCTGAGACTGTCCGATCTCCTCGCCGTAGTAGATAAAGGAGTTTCCGGGAAACAGCATATATAGCGCGGCGGCCATCTTAACGCCGGCCCTTCCCTTTAGCTTTACATAATTAGCGCTTCGCTTCTGATCATGGTTTGAGAAGAAGTAGGCGTTTATAGCCTTGCTGTTCACGGCCTTTGTGTCGCTTTCATAGCTCTCAACCGAGCCCGAAAGCTTAGGCGCGCCGTTCATTTTTATGGCCGTAGCGACTGTTCCGCCGGAATCGGAATACGGGAATGCGAAGAAGCTGTCTATACCGCTCTCGTACATATCGCAGATCTCGGATTTTGCCGACCAGTTCTCCCCGACCATATACACGTCGGGTTTTATTTTTTGCGCTTCGCCGTAGAACCACTTGAGGAACTTTACGCCGTCGGTGTGAGAGTTAGAGTAGTAACGAGTCGCGTCGAGGCGGAAGCCGTCGACGTTGTGCTTTTTTAGCCAGAACTCGGCGATTTTCTTGAAATAGTCGCGGGTTTTCTCGGAGTTCAAATTCCACTCCGGCATATGCGTCGAGAAGTTCGACTCATAGTAATACCCGTTTCCGATTTTTGTGTAGCCCTGCCCGGGATCAGTATCGTGTTTTTCGATCTCGTAATAATCGGCGTCGCTGTTTAGTTTGCCGTCGAGGGCGCTGTCGAAGGCCGATTGGAACAGCGGATGAGTGTTGGAGCTGTGGTTAAGCACGAGGTCTATGATTACGTTGATTCCGCGCTTGTGGGCCTTCTTTATCAGCTCGTCAAAATCCTTAAGCGAGCCGAAGGTTGGGTCGATATTAAAATAATCCTCAACATCGTACTTATGATAAGAGGGCGACGGCATGATCGGCGTAAGCCAGATACCGTCAATTCCCAGATCGTCGCCGGAGTTCGGGTCGCCGTCGTTAAGATAGTCGAGCTTATCTATAATACCGCGCAAATCTCCTGTTCCGTCGTTGTCGCTGTCGTTAAACGAGCCTACAAAGATTTCATAATAGTTGCGGTACTTATCCGTGCTGGCAACAGCCTTTCGGCCTTCTGTCGGGTCGGTATAAGAAGAGCTGCAGGAGCTGAGCATTGCGGCGCAAATCAGCGCGGCCGCCAAAATAAAGGAAAATAATTTTTTCATAACTAGTCCTCTAAAACGAAAAGGGCGACATAGCGCCGCCCTTTTGTTGTTATTACTGATGGGCTATTAACCCTTAACGCCGCCGGCGGTTACGCCTTCAACGTAGTATGTCTGCATCTTGAGGAACAGGATTGTTACCGGAACGGCTACGAGAACAGAACCGGAGAGGAACTGTTTAAAGTAATCGTTACGGAAGTCGTTGCTTGTCATTAGCTGCAGACCGATGGCAACCGTGTAGTTATCACGAGCGTCACCCATGATGATCTTCGCAAGGATAAAGTCCGTCCAAGGTCCGATGAACGCGGTGAGTACGGTATAAACTACGATAGGCTTAGACATCGGAAGAATGATCTTCCAGAATATCTGGTTTCTGGTAGCGCCGTCAATCGTTGCAGCTTCGTCGAGAGCTCGCGGTATCGTATCGAAGAAGCCCTTCGAGATCTGGAAGCCAAGTCCCGCTCCTGCGCTATAGCAGATAACGAGAGCTACGAGAGTCTGAGTAAGACCCATTGCCTTTAAGAGGTAGTAGATAGCGATCATGGTCATAAAGCCAGGGAACATTCCGAGGATCATACCGATGTTGATGAACTTCTTACGGCTCTTAAAGCGGAGACGGGAGAACGCATAGGCTACCATCAGAACGGAAATCGTGGAGATAACGCAGCTGAAGATAGCAACTACGAAGGTGTTCAGGTACCATCTCGGGAAGTTAAGCATTTCAGTGTTGGTGAAAAGCTTGATATAGTTATCAAATGTAAAGGTCTCGGGGAAAAGGTGCTGAGGAACAGAACCCTTATCGCCGGAGAAGGACTGGATTACGAGGTATGCAAGAGGCGATACCCAAATAATTCCCAGTATTGAAAGGATGATGTAGATAAATGTATTCGCGAGGCCGCGCCTTAATTTATAGCTTTTTATCATGAGAACGCCTCCTCATCCTTTGCGGACTTCGTCACGTTGAAGGTGATGAGCGACAAGGTCGCGCAAACAATAAATACGAGAATACCTACGGCCGCGGCGAGGTTGTAGTCGTTGTTATCCATAGTCAGCTTGAACAGCCATGTTACAAGGATATCCGTGTCGCCCGCCTGATAAAGATCCGGGTTGGACGGACCGCCGTTGGTAAGGAGGTAAATAACGTTAAAGTTATTGATATTACCTATGAAGCTCGTGATAAGATAAGGTGTTGTTACGAAGAGCATGTACGGAAGAGTAATCTTCATAAAGCTCTTAACGGGACCCGCTCCGTCGATAGTCGCAGATTCATATAGGTCGGCCGGAATATTCATAAGAATACCCGAGGTGATGAGGATCGTGTACGGTATACCGATCCAGATATTGATTATGATTACAACTACACGGGCGAGCAACGCCGTATCGCCTATCCACTTAATGGCTACGGTATGTCCGGAGAGTAGCGTGAGCAACTGGTTGACAGCACCGGTCTCCTGGAGCATCTGGTTCATAAGAAGGAGAGATACGAACTGGGGAACAGCGATTACTACTACGAAAAGTGTTCTCCAGAGGCTCTTGAGCTTGATGCCCTTCTTATTGATCATAAGAGCAACGATCATACCGAAGATATAGTTAGAGAATGTAGCGAAGATAGCCCAGATGATTGTCCACTGAGCCAGGCTTAAGAAGGTTGAGGCCTTAGCGGCGCCCTTAGCAACGTTTACGAGGTCGCCGAAGTTGTCGAGTCCTACCCATGTGAAAAGGTTTCCGGGCGGGAGGTGGTTCTTATCGTAGCTTGTAAAGGCGATAAGAATCATAAATACAAGCGGCAGGATCGTAAAGCAACCGATGAGCAGGCAGGGTATGGACATAAGGCTGATGTGGAACTTCTCGTCCGCAAAAGCAGCCATCTCTTCCCTGAATGTCGGGATGTGTTTTCCGTCTCTCTTAAGCTCGTATACCTTGTACGCGCTCTTTGTGTTGGCGAGATAGATAACGAAGATCACAGCTGTGATTACGATGGTAAGTACGCCATAGAGAAGGATTAACATGGAGTTATCACCCGGGGTCGTCTTGTAGAAGCCTGTGGCCGGGTCGAGAACCTTTTTACTCTCGGTAATACCGAGGGTACCAAAAAGCGAGATATACTTCGCGCCGAAGAAAATCATAAACGCTATGTAAGCGACTTCTGTCAGCAGGAAGATAAATCCCTTGATGATCTGGCCTTTAACCATATTGGCAAAGCCGAAAATGAGATATGAAAGCTTAACCGAAGCGTCACCCTTCGCGAATCTTT
>CACYDK010000105.1 GCA_902773155.1 uncultured Ruminococcus sp. | reverse complement strand
CCGTGGAGTCCTCCGGAAACCTTGTAGCCGCCTCCGCCGAATTTTCCTCCGGCGTGGAGTACTGTGAATACTACGGTAACGGCCGGAAGTCCGGTTTTCTGATTTATTCCGACCGGGATTCCGCGGCCGTCGTCGCGAACTCTGATAATATTGTCCGGCTCGATCACAACCTCGATTTTTTTACAGTAGCCCGCCAACGCCTCGTCTATAGAGTTGTCGACTATTTCGTAAACGAGATGGTGGAGTCCCCTCGGACCCGTGGAGCCGATGTACATTCCGGGACGCTTGCGAACCGCTTCGAGTCCCTCGAGAACCTGTATTTCGTCAGCGCCGTATTCGTTTTCAACCTTTGATACCATTATCTCATCATTTTCCATATGTACCGATAGCCTTTCTGCCCGCAAAATCTCAGTGAGCGGTCCTAACGCGGGCGGTTAAGAGCCGCAATATTAGCAATACCGCGCAAACGGTATTATGATCAAAGCTTTCTGTTTGCCGTATAGGTCGAGCCGTCGGGCTTTTTCGCCTTGGGGACGTAGGTTTTTACCTCTTCCTCAGAGGTCTCCTCGGCCTGCTCGTGCTTTAGCTCCTTCTTAGGCCTTGTTACCTTTTTAAGAGGAGCGTCCGACGAGCCGTGCGACGAGCTCACGTCCTTGATAACGGGGACTAGATTTTCCTTATCCTCGCTCGTTTTTTCGGGACGGCGCTCGCTTCTTCTGCGCTTTATCTCGTCGAAGGCGGCGCGGTTAAAGGTGTAGCCGTCGAAGGGGGACGTCGTTTCGGGAGTATAGTCCGACTTATCCTCCTCTTCATCCATGTATTTTTTAAGCGGCACGAACCGCACAAACACCGGAGTCATAAAGTAGAATATGAGCAACACCGCCGCGGTGATGATAAAGCCGAATATATTATTGCGCAGCGACTCGTTGGTATACCAAATTATCAGGAAAATTATCACCGCCAGGGCTACCGCGGCAAAGGCCGCCAAAAGCCTCATATCGGTTTTTATTTTGCTCTCCTTTTTACAGCGGCTGCATTTATAGCTGCCGTGCTTTTTCTCGTGAAACACGGTAAAATATGAAATTCTGCGTCCGCAGTAAGGACAATTTTTCATAGTACCACCCCTTTATTATTTTGGTAAGATTCGCGCCCGAATCTTAATTCATCCTTTTATTCTTCTTAGCAGTGTGCTTCCGGAAAGCTGGCTTATATATACCCTTGCTTCTCCGTTTTCCTCGCAAACAATAAAGCTCTTCGGAAGCTCGTACGATACGTTTACAACCCTGCCGCTCTTTTCGGCCTCGGCAAGGAAGCTCCTCGTGTGCTTTGATACAGTGGTATTGTCGAGATCGAATATTCCTATCACGCTCTCTGTTCTGATAACCGTTTTCTCTCCGAGATGAAGGTACATCAGCTCACCACTCCGTTTTCGACATATATTTTTCTTCCGTCCTTCAAAAGCTCGTTTACCGAAAAATCACAGCAGGTTATAAAAACCTGATACTCCGAGATTTTGTTAAGCAGAAAATCCTGACGGCTCCTGTCGAGCTCCGAGAGCACGTCGTCCAGCAGAATAATAGGATTTTCCGATGTCAGCGCGCTCAACACCCTCGCCTCCGAAAGCTTGAGCGAAAGCACCGCGCTTCTCTGCTGACCCTGCGACGAAAAAACCCTCGCTTTTTTGTCGTTTATTATGATGTCGAGGTCGTCCCTGTGAGGTCCGACGTTGGTAAAGCCCGTGCTAATATCGTCCTTAACGCTCTCCTCGGTGGCGTTTTTCAGCTTATTAAAGATATCCTCGCGGCTGTCGCCGGTCTCCGCCGAGCAGGTGCTTCGGTATTTTATCCTCAGCTCCTCGCGGTTATCGGATATCCCAAGGTGATAATCTCCGGCATATTCCATCAGCTTTTCGATGTATGTAAGCCTGCGCTCTATAAGCATCGCGCCGAGCGTACACAGCGTATCGTCCCATATCCCCAGCGTCGCCTTGAGCGAGGAATTTTTATAAATATCTTTTAAAAGAGCGTTGCGCTGATTCAGGGTCTGGTTATATTTTGAGATAATGGCGGCGTTCTGAATTTTTTCGCGGCAGATCGCGCTGTCAATAAATCTTCTTCTCGCCGAGGGGCCTCTTTTTACGAGGGTCAGATCCTCCGGCGAAAATATCACCGCGTTATACCTTCCGATCAAAGCGGAGGAGGAGGTTTTTTTCACTCCGTTTATGAGTACCTCCTTGCGGCTCGGGCTGTATATGAGCTCGGCCTCCTGATCCCGGTTCTGCGAGTGAAAGCTCGCCTTTAATCTGGCGAATTTCTCGCCGAATTTTATAAACTCGTTGTCCTTTGAGGAACGAAAGCTGTGTCCTCCGCAAAAAAGCCACAACGCCTCGAGCAGATTTGTTTTGCCCTGAGCGTTATTTCCGTAAATAACGTTGATCTTCTGAAAATCCGAGATACAGTTATCGCTCAGGTTACGGTAATTTTGAAATTGTAAACCACTTACGTTCAAGCTATTTCTCCCGGTTTATAATGTGTTTTCAGACCAGAACGACCTCTGCTTCTCTTCCGTCAAACTCGGCTTTGTCGCCGTTTCTCAGCTTTTTGCCTCTCATAGTGCATATCTCGCCGTTTACCCTGACCTTGCCGCTCTGAACGGCCAGCTTGGCCTCGCCTCCGGTCATACACAGTCCGGAAAGCTTCAAAAGATCCTGCAGCTTAATAAATTCGCCGGTTATTTTTATTTTCTCAGACATTTGAAAGCCTCATCGGTACGACAAGGTTTATAAAGCTGTCGCCCTTGACCGGGGTGATTATCATCGGCGAAAGTCCGCCGTTTAAGGTCATCTTTATCTCGTCGGTGTCCACGTTTCTGATCGCGTCGAATAAATAGCGATTGTTAAAGCCTATTTCAACGTCCTCTCCGATGACCGGCGCGCTCACAACGTCGTCGGCGCTGTTTACGGCCGAGGTACAGGAAAAATGTATCTCGTCGTTCGAGAAGGTGAGTCTTACGGGGCTCTTGATCTTGTCCTCGTTTACCGGCATCATTCTGTCGACCGCCGCTATCATCCTGGAGGTATTTACAACTACCTCGGTTTTCTTATCCTTGGGGATAGTGCTGTTATAATCGAGGAAGGTTCCTTCGATTAGTCTCGAGATCACGCTGTAGCTGCCTATTTTGAAGATAATGTGTCTCTGGCCGATACCGACCTTTACTGTTTTTTCCTCTCCGCTTATAAGCTTTACGACCTCCTGCTGGGTCTTGCCCGGAACAACAAAGGAGCTCTCAATATCGTTATCAACGCTCTCCTGACGTATCGCCATCCTGTAGCCGTCTATCGCAACTATGCGGAAAACCTTGTCCTTTATTTCAAACAGCGAGCCCGTATATATCGGCTTCGCGTTATTGTCGGACACGGCGTACACCGTCTGCTTTATCATATCGCTCAAAATAGCCGCGTCAAGCTCAAATCTCTCGTTCTCGTCAAATACCGGAAGATCGGGATATTCTACGGAGTTTATGCCGATAAGCTTACAGGTTGCCGTGCCGCTTGTGATATAGGTTTTCATCCTGTCGTCGGTCTCGATACATACGACCTCCTCCGGCAGTTTTCTGATAAACTCGCTGAAGGTTCTGGCCGGTACGACTATTTCGCCCTCTGATTGTATGGTGGCTTCGACCGTGGTCGTTATTCCGATTTCGAGGTTATAGCCCGACACTGTGATGTTTTGGCCGTAGGCCTTTATCAAAATACCCTCAAGCGCAGGTATGGCAGCCTTACCTGCAACAGCTCTGGAAACGTTGGTTACGGCTTCCACAAGGTCTGTTCTGAGAACATTGAATTTCATCGCTTTCGCTCCTTTATAAAAGAATAGATAAGTATATATACTTGGTAGTAGTAGTAGTGTGTGCGGAAAAGTTGAAAACTTGATAAATGTAAGTAAAACCGCGCTTTTGAGCGTCCAAGGAGTTTTCCGCGTAAATGTTGGTAATGTTAAAAAGTTTTGGAAGTGGAGGTAATTATCCACAACGTGTTGAATAATGTTGAGGGAATGTTGGTAATTTAGTGAATAGATAATAGTGAATAGTGAATAGTGAAGGACGAGTAGACAGATTGATGTAAAATTCACCTTTCCTGCCCGACAGAATTTATATGCTCCGCAAGCGGAGCTTGCATAAAAATTTGGTCGGGAAACGGAGTTTTCTCATTGATGATACTATCTGCGCGGCCACAATTCTCAATTCAGTTTCGCCCCGCCGTTGATGATCCTTTATGATAATTCTGACGTTTCCAAAGGCGGCTATGGCTGCCGGGGCTCCCGGCTCAATTATCAATTATCAATTAAATTCATCTGTTGCTGCAGTTTTTAATGATATCCTCAACAATACCGCGAAGCTTCGAGTCCTTCTTCATCTTAGCCTCGGTTGTATCTATGGAATATTTAATGGTAGAGTGGTCTTTTCCTCCGAACTCCTGTCCTATCCTCTCCTGAGTCAGGTTGGTAAGCTCGCTTATAACGTAAATCGCAACCTGTCTGGGCGCGCTGATATACGCCGAACGCTTGCGGCTGTTCCTTAGCTCGTCCGCGCTGACGTTAAAGGTTCTCGCTACCTCCTCGACAATCCTGTCTACGGTTATCTCGGGGGGAACGTCGTTATTTTTGATGTCTGAGATTATATTCTGTACGGATTTGATTGAGGGTCTCTCTCCGTCGATCTGCATCTTCGCCTTGATCTTCTTAACAGTACCCTCAAGCTGGCGGATATTGCTCTTTACATTATTAGCGATATAGGCGCAGACGTCCGCCGGAATCTCAATATTCATAAGCTCGGCCTTGCGCTTTATAATTGCGATCCTGGTTTCAAGGTCGGGCGGCAGAATATCCGCGATAAGTCCTCCCTCAAAGCGGCCTCTCAAGCGGTCGTCGAGGGTTTTAATCTCCTTCGGGGGACGGTCGGATGTCAGGATTATCTGCTTATTGGCGAGATACAGAGTCTCAAAGGTGTGGAAGAACTCGAGCTGTGTGCTCTCCTTTCCTCCGATAAACTGGATATCGTCCACAAGAAGGATATCGGCGTTTCTGTATTTCTGGCGGAACTCAGGCATAGTGTTCCTGTGTATGCTCTCGATAAGGTCGTTGGTAAAATCGTCTCCCTTTACGTAGCATATCTTCTTTGACGAATCATTCTTGATTATCTCGTTCCATATAGCGTACAAAAGGTGAGTTTTTCCGAGTCCGGAATTTCCGTAAATAACAAGCGGATTATACGCCTTCGACGGATTCTGGGCTACGGCCAGACAAGCCGCGTGCGCGAACTTGTTGGAGTTTCCTACGATAAAGGTCTCAAAGGTGTATTCGTAGCCCTTGTCGTATATCTCCTCGGTGAGAATACTCTTTTTCTCCTCAATTTCGGGAAGAGTGTATTTTATAATGATCCTTGACCCGAAAACCGCCATAAACGCCTCAGAAATAAGGGTGGTGTAGCAGCGGTCGAGCGTTTTCATATGAAACTCGTTAGGAACTATCAGCAGAGCTTCCTTTTTGTCTAAATCCAGGGTGAGCGGTTCAATAGCGCTTATCCAGGTATTGTAAGCGACGTCGGTAATGTTTCGCCTGATATAGTCGCAAATAAGCTTCCAAACCTCGTTAAAATTATCCATAGCTTTTACTTTCCTTTATCTAATGATTTGTAATAACTTTTCCGGTCGGAGCAAAAATACTCCACAGTAATCCTTTATAATTATAGCAAAAAAATTTTCAAAATGCAATAAGAAATTAGGAGAGAATGGCGTACATTCAATCACTCGGCGTTGACATTATACAATATATTGTATACCCTGATAAAATCTGACCTATTTAAAAAAAAATGTTGACGATTTTTAAGTTTTGTACTATAATGTTATACTGCAAGTATATTGTGAGGTTATGTGTCCGAAAGGAGGTAATCAAAAATGAAAAGAACATATCAGCCTAAGAAGCTCCACAGAAAGAAAGAGCACGGTTTTATGAAGAGAATGTCTACAGCGAACGGAAGAAAGGTTTTAGCGAGAAGAAGAGCTAAGGGTAGAAAGAAATTATCCTACTAATATACCCTGACAAACAAGTATAGCAGTCCGGAGATCGAGACCACTGTTATTGTGGTCTTTATTTCTTATCAGAACAGTTTTTTCGCGGGTGGTTTTATGAGCGAAAAGCTCACTCTCAATGACAACAGGGATTTCAGGCGCCTCTACAACAGGGGAAAAAGCTTTGTCAGTCCCGTGCTTGTCACATATATAATGAAAAACAAATCCGATAACCTACGATATGGTATAACCACCGGCAAAAAAATCGGAAACGCCGTCAGGCGTTCGCGTTCCCGCAGAGTTATAAGAGCCGCTTTTTTTGAGCTGAAGGACGAGCTCCCGTCGGGCTTCGATATCGTCTTTGTCGCCCGGGGAAAAACTCCGTATGTAAAAAGCTATGTAATAAGGAAAGCGATGGCCGAGGCCTTTTCGGCCGCGGGATTAATAAAATGAAAAGGGCTCTTATCGGTTTTATTCACTTTTACCAGAAGCATATATCCGCGAACACCGCGCCAAAATGCAAGTATTATCCCACCTGCTCAAACTACGCCATAGAAGCGATTGAGGTATGGGGATTTTTCAGGGGAACGCTGCTCGCCGTATGGCGTATCTTAAGATGTAATCCTTTTTCAAAGGGAGGGGTCGATCCCGTTCCAGAGAGAAAGCCAAAAAACAGGAGAGGTAACTCTTAATTATGATGCAAATATTCGGATTTTTCGGAAGTATCCTCGGATACTTGCTCTGGGGTTTGTTTTTTATATTCAAAAACTTCGGAGTTTCGATTATATTCTTCACGATTATAATCAAGTTTGTTCTGTTTCCCTTCTCTGTTAAACAGCAAAAAAGCATGGCGAACAACGCCAGGCTCCAGAAAAAGCAGAAGGAGATCAGAGAAAAGTACGCTAACAATAAGCAAAAGGCCAACGAGGAGATGCAGAAGCTCTACCAGAAGGAGGGCGTCAGCCCCACCGGCGGTTGTCTTACAAGCATTATTCCGCTTCTCATTATGCTCGGAATCTTCTACAGCGTGGCCTATCCGCTTACAAATACCCTGCACATCCAGTCCGATGTAGTATCGAACGCGATAAACTACATCAACACTATACCGGGGTTCTCCGTGGCTTCGGGCTCAGTTCCCGGAACTATGGGAGTGGGCTATCAGGAGATCAATCTTGTCAGCACCCTGTCCCAGTCCAAGGAGCTTATTCCCACGCTCTTTACCAACGCGGGCGACGCCGCTAACATCGAGATGTTTATGAACGGCTTTAACTTTGCCGGCTTCAATCTTCTCCAGACGCCGAACTCTCAGGGCTTCGCTTCGGTTTATATTCTGATCCCGATCCTCTGCTTTGTTACCTCGGTCGGCGCTCAGCTCGTTACGATGAAGGTCAACAAGACCATGCAGAACCAAAAGGGCTGTATGACTATAATGATGATAGGTATGCCGCTGTTCTCAGCGTGGATCTCCTATTCAGTGCCCGCGGCGGTAGGTTTCTACTGGATCTGTTCGTCGCTGTTCGCTTTGGTTCAGTCGCTGATCATGGGCTGGCTCTATAGCCCCGCGGCTGTTGTCGCAAAGGGCGAGGCTCAGCACGTGGCCTTACTCGAGAAGCAGGAAGCCTTGGTGCAGAGATCCGCGGTCTATGATAACAGAAAGAATTAAGGCGGCTGTGCGCTGAGTTGTCGCGCGTTATCGCCAAAGTATAAAAAGAGGTTAATAATGATCAAAGAAGTTATAGGAACAGGCGAGACCGAATTAGAGGCTCTCGCGGACGCCAAGGCGCAGCTCGGCCTGGGTGAGGATGATGAAGTAGAATTTGAGCTTATCCAGAGACCCGAAAAAAAGGTTCTCGGTCTTTTCGGAGGCAAGGAAGCCAAGGTAAAGGTTATCGTTAAGGAGACTCCCGGCGACGCAGCCGAGACCTTCTTAAAAGACGTTATCGCCGCTATGAATCTCACAAATATCACGGTTGAGGTCGAGAAAAACGAGGATAACGCCGTATTCAACATCGAGGGCGACGACGTAGGCTACATAATCGGCCGCAGAGGAGAGACACTCGACGCTCTGCAGTATCTCACAAGCCTGGTTGCTAATCACGTTGACAACAGCTATTTCAAGATCACTGTAAACACCGGCAACTACCGCGAAAAAAGAGAAAAGACTCTCGAAATCCTCGGCAGAAAGCTCGCCTTTAAGGCGATCAAAACCGGTAAAAAATCCTCTCTCGAGCCGATGAACCCCTACGAGAGAAGAATAATCCACACCTCAGTCCAGAACGTAAGAGGAGCTATCTCCTGGAGCGAGGGCGAGGGCTCTTCAAGACACGTAGTGATCGGACCCGACCCGAAGGAGCGCAGAAGATACTCCAAGGGCGGACGCTCCGGCGGCTACAATCGCCGAGGCCGCGGCGACGGCTACAGCAAGCGTCCGGCTCCGAATCCCGACCGCAAGCCTATTGATGAGAGCAACGGCGGCGGCCTGTACGGAAGAATAACGAATACAGACTGACCGCGCCGCCGAACTGCGGATATTAAAGATTCTTAAACAAAAAAATCGGGCAGATAAGTTGACCATCACATCAACTCATCTGCCCGAAAATTATTTTTCAAGCGTATTTCTCAATTACTCTATTGAGCAATCGAGGTATTCCATAAGCTCCTCGTCGTCCTTTTTCTTTTTATCTTTAACAATAAGAAACGCTGTGAGGGCGGCTGTGACCGCGGCTACAAACGAAATGATACCTATGATCAAGCCGAGTTTAGATTTTTTCTGCATAATTAGACCTCCCGGTAATTTATTATCTATAATTATAATAACAGTTTTTACGAAAAAGTCAACATTATATCGATATTTTTTCGTAAATTCATACCAAACCAAGTGAGCAGGGCATAAAAAAACGCGTACCGCAAGGCACGCGCTTTTTACTTTTAAGGTTAAACTAAATTATGCGGAAGCGTTAAGACGCTTTGCGAGATTTGACTTGCTTCTTGCTGCTTTATTCTTGTGAAGGATTCCCTTAGCCGCGGCCTGGTCAATCTTCTTTACAGCAAAGCTAACTGCCTCAGCCTTGTTGTCAGCGTTATTCTCAACAGCGATGTACGCTTTCTTAATAGCAGTCTTAAGGGCGGATTTAGTTTCCTTGTTCTGAGCTGTCTTTTTAGCGATAACCTTAACACGCTTCTTAGCTGATTTAATGTTAGGCATTGTCGCACCTCCTTAAATTAGTAAATATCTTAGTCACGTACATAAGATAATACCATTATTTATCGAAAAATGCAAGCCTTTTCTTTAATTTTTTTTATTTTACCGCAAAATAGTATAGCCGATCCATTCGGGCACAATATATAGTATCAGGACTTGTTTTTTCTTTTATTAAGGTAGTAGAACAGAAAAAATACAGCAAGAAAGCAACCGCAGATTATTTTAAAAACAAGTCCCGGGACGCCGTCCATGAGATTTTCCGGAATAAGCCCGTTTATCAGGTACCACGCGAACATAAACGTAAAGAAAACTCCGGCTATATATAGTATGGGGCTGATTTTATGAGCCGAAAAGAACATATAGATCGCGAGTCCCGCCCAAAGTATAAGATAAAGTATATCGGTAAAGCCCATAGCCGCACCTCCGTATTAGTATTTAAAGCAATGAGATAAAGTTAATCTGTGAGACCGCTTCGCTACACGATCCCCGCGAATTGGCTCACTGCGCTCGCAACAATTCGCACCCCTTTAAAAAGGGGTACAGCTAAATATTAACACAATTTATGTTTTGTTTATAGCCGTAAAAGAAAAAAATCAAAAATACTCTTGACTTTTACTGACTTTAATGCTAAATTATAAATGTAAGGATTAGCACTCTAACACCGAGAGTGCTAATTTCTAAAACAGTTCACCTAGAGGCGGGAATAATGAATATTGCTCTGCGTAAACAGAAGATACTCGCCGCTGTTATTGAGAACTATATCGCGACGGGCGAGCCGATAGGCTCAAAATCGCTTATGGACACCGAGGAGCTCAACGTAAGCTCCGCCACTATCCGCAACGAGCTTGCAGACCTAACGGCCAAGGGCTTCCTTTTTCAGCCGCACACCTCGGCCGGAAGGATCCCGACGGAGCTCGGATGGCGGTACTATGTGGAAAACCTAATGGAGCCGAAAACCGCCGACGCGCGTGTGCGAAACTACATCGACTCGCGGCTTTCGTCCTCGTGCGAGGCTCCCGAGGAGATTCTAAAGACCGCGGCCGCTACTCTCAGCGAGCTGAGCGATACAGCGGCTCTGGCGTCGACTCCCTCCGGAGAGGACGCCCGCGTTCACCGGCTCCGCTTTGTGCAGACCGGACGGAACACCTCGATGGTCGTGCTCATAACCTCGTCGGGAATGGTAAAAAGCAGGCTTTTCCGCTGTGATTTCAACATCACCCCGGAGATGCTCAACGTGTTCGACCGCGCTCTTAACGAAAAGCTGATGGGACAGCCGCTCTCCTTTGTAAACAGAGCCTTTGCCCAGAGCTTCGCCGCCTCGTTCGGCGAGCTGGGGCTTTTGATGCCCGATATGCTTTTAGCCGTTATGAACGCCTGCGTTGAGGCCGCCGGTACCAACGTTTACACCGCCGGAAGCTCAAAGCTGCTTTATCACTCCGACTTAAGTCCGATCTACGCCCGCGCGATGCTCGAGCTTCTATCGGATAACAGCAGGAGAGAAAAATTGCTCACCGATGTGCCGGAAGGCACTAACATCTATATAGGCGCCGAAAATCCGGCGCCCGAGCTTCGGCAAAGCGCGCTTATAACGTCGCGCTACACTATCTACGGCGAGACCGCCGGAGCGCTCGCTCTGCTTTCACCGCTGAGATGCGATTACCCCAAGATAGTTCCGGTGATCGAGTACACCTCAAAGGTAGTAGGAGAGCTGATCGAAGAATTAGTTACAGAAAGGCGATGAAAAAATGAGCGAAGAGATTAAAGAGGCTCAGACCCCCGAGGAAGAGGCCGTAAACGAGCCCGAAAACGAAAAGAAAGCCGAAAAGAAAAAGACCAAAAAGGACAAAACGTCCGAAAAGCTTAAGGAGACCGAAAAGCTTCTCGAGGACGAAAAGGACAGAAGAATGAGGCTCGCGGCGGAGTATGACAACTACCGCAAGCGCACCGCGTCCGAAAAGCTCGGCATCTACGACGACGCCACCGCGAAGGCGGTCGAGGAGCTTCTGCCCGTGGCCGACAGCGTTGCGATGGCTATGCAGAACCTCGGCGACGCTCCGGACGAGTTCAAAAAGGGCATAGAGCTTATCGGAAACCAGCTTAAGGCCTCGTTCGACAAGCTTAAGGTCGAGGCGTTCTGCGAGGTCGGCGACGATTTTGACCCTCAGCTCCACAACGCGATCGGTAAGATCGAGAGCGAGGAGTTCGGCGAGAACAAGATCTCGGCAGTATATCAAAAGGGCTACAAACTCGGCGATAAGATCATCCGCCACGCGATGGTTCAGGTCGCTAACTGCGACTAGGCCGTTTTTCCCCGAATAAAAAGCAAAATAATTTAGTATATTGACATTTCCGCCCTTTCAGACAGGCTCCGACAAACAGCCTTAAGCGGATAAATATCAGATGTATATTATGGAGGTATCATTATGGCAAAGACAATTGGTATTGATTTAGGTACAACAAACTCCTGCGTAGCAGTAATCGAAGGCGGCGAGCCGGTAGTAATCGCAAACGCAGAGGGTGCAAGAACTACTCCGTCCGTAGTCGCTTTTTCAAAGGACGGCGAGAGAATGGTAGGCCAGGTCGCTAAACGCCAGGCTATCACAAACCCCGACAGAACAGTTTCCTCTATCAAGAGAGAGATGGGCTCGGCTTACAAGGTTTCTATCGACGGAAAGAACTATACTCCCCAGGAGATTTCCGCGATGGTTCTCCAGAAGCTCAAGAGCGACGCCGAGGCTTATCTCGGCGAAAAGGTGACTCAGGCGGTCATCACTGTTCCGGCTTACTTCACAGACGCTCAGCGTCAGGCGACAAAGGACGCCGGTAAGATCGCCGGACTCGACGTTAAAAGAATCATCAACGAGCCCACAGCCGCGGCGCTTTCCTACGGCGTAGACAAGGAGAACGACCAGAAGGTAATGGTATATGACCTCGGCGGCGGTACATTCGACGTAAGTATCATCGAGATGGGCGACGGAGTTCAGGAGGTTCTCGCCACAGCCGGTAACAACCGTCTCGGCGGCGACGACTTCGACAAGAGGATAATCGACTGGATGGTAGCCCAGTTCAAGACCTCCGACGGCGTTGATCTCAGCACAGATAAAATGGCTATGCAGAGACTCAAGGACGCTGCCGAAAAGGCCAAGATCGAGCTTTCCGGAGTAACCTCCACAGCTATAAACCTGCCCTTCATCACAGCCGACGCTACAGGCCCCAAGCATATGGACCTCACCCTCACAAGAGCTAAGTTCGACGAGCTCACAGCCGACCTCGTAGAGGCCACGATGGGCCCGGTTCGTTCCGCTCTCTCCGACTCCGGCTTACAGATCAGCGAGATCGACAAGGTTCTCATGGTCGGCGGTTCCTCCAGGATCCCGGCCGTTCAGGAGGCCGTTAAAAAGCTCATCGGCAAGGATCCCTTCAAGGGCATCAACCCGGACGAGTGCGTAGCTATCGGCGCGGCTATCCAGGCCGGCGTTTTAGGCGGCGAGGTCGACGGACTTCTCCTCCTCGACGTAACCCCGCTT
>CACYDK010000104.1 GCA_902773155.1 uncultured Ruminococcus sp. | reverse complement strand
ATATGCTCGCCTCGTCGTTTATGAGCTCGGGCGAGATCAACAAGGCTCTCGACTTTTCCTCAGAGGGCTTCAAGGGCATAAAGCTGATTCCTGATATGGCTACTCTGGAGCAGTATTATCAGGTGTTTTTCCGCAGAGGGGATTACCTTTTGAAATTCATTAACTCCCTGATAATTTCTATCCCGACGGTACTCGGGCAGGTCATTGTTTCGTCTCTGGCGGCTTTCGCGTTCGCAAAGTTGAAATTCCCGTTTCGGGATAAGCTTTTCTTCGTGTACATAATGCTTCTTATTCTCCCTCTGCAGGTTACTCTGGTGCCGAATTATATAGTGCTCGACAATCTCAAGCTTCTTAACAGCTTTCTCTCGGTTATCCTGCCCGGAGTTTTCTCCGCCTTTGGCATATGCCTTTTGCGTCAAAGCATAAAGTACATACCCGATTCGGCTATAGAGGCCGCGAGGATAGACGGAGCGTCATATTTTATGATTTTTATCCGGATCATTCTGCCACAGATTCGCGGAGGACTTATAACGCTCACGCTGTTAAGCTTCATCGACGTCTATAACGCCGTCGAGCAGCCGCTCATTTATTTCAGCGACACTGCTAAATATCCGCTCTCGATCGGACTTTCCGAGATCGGCGGCTCGGATATGGGGATAATCTTCGCCTGCGCGGTAGTGTTTATGATCCCGCCGCTTCTCATCTATATGTACGGTGAACACGATATCAAATCGCCGTTCACCTCAGCCGATAAGCTTTAAAGGAGGACGCTATGAAAAGAAAAAAGATTATTTCGATAATAGCGGTACTGTTTATCGCCGCGATCGTCTTGCTCACCTTCTTCTCAAAAACCATCGATAATATGCTTCTTCCTCAGGTAAAAACCTGCGACGCCATACTGGGAGATATGGAAGGCGAGAATATACACAGCATCTCCTTTCTTGTACCAAAATCCGCTGTAATATTCAGGGGAGACGAGACCGTGGTTTATGTCGTCAATACTGTAGACGACGAAACAAGGGTGTTTGAGCAGGCTGTCACTATTGAGGACAGCGACGAGATCTACTATCTCATCACCGGAGATTACGGAGTAAATACGACTGCAAAGGTCGTATATTCTACCTCAAAGCCCCTTTCCGATAATGAGAGAGTTTTCATTGCGGAGGAAGTATGAGAAAGTTTCTTAAACCGCTTGTATTTTTGCTCCTGACTCTTCTCTCGCTTGCGCCCATAGTTCTATCCTGCGTAAGGTTTATGAACGAGACGGGCGACTATATGTATATCTGCTACGACGCGTCAAGCTCTGAAAAGCCGATGACGGTCGACGAAACCGAACGGCTCGTAGAGCGCATCGACACAATAGCAAGCGCAAGCAGAACGCTTTCCTACTGTGCTGAGCTCCCGGCCGCCGAGATAAAAGGGGAGAGGGTCGATCCGGTTCTGGTCAATAACCTTTTCTTTGATAATTACAGGATCCCCGTCGACAGCTTCGATGAAAACAGCGCCGTAATCAGCCGCGAGCTCGCGTTAAAGCTGTTTTTCAGCTATGACGTTACGGGTCGGCAAATCGAAATCTCAGGCGAAACCTACACGATCTCCGGCCTTTACGACCGAGCGGACGACCTCATAGGACGATATCTCCTGGATAACAAGGAGAGGGTTTTTGTCGGAAGCGCAAAGAACGGCGATAAGGCATATGTTACCGAGATGTGCATAGAAAACGGTTCGCAATCGGCCGCCACACTGGAGCAGATGGGACTGAAAAATTACTGCTACACAGATTTCTCGGAAAAACGACAGGTGATCGGAGGACTTACACGCGTTTCATTCCTGCTTCTGTATGTCGTACTGTTATTCGCAGTTCTGATATTCTATATTAAAAAGATTTCCTCGGCAATAACTGCCTATCGTCTTGGAATCAAAAGCAGCTATCCCTTAGAGTATGTTCGCGAAAACAAGATAAAAACTGCGCTCTTCGCGCTGTTTGTGATTGCGGTTCCGGCCGCGCTCATAGCCATACCGTTTTTTGTGGATTTCAGTATATACATTATCCCGGACTACATCCCGTACGACAACCTGTTTGACATTCCTCATTACATCGACACCCATATAAAAGCTGTGCAAGAGCTCAATGCCCGGGCTCTTACCGGTGATCTTTACAGGCTAAGGATGTATGACTTTTCCTTTAAGCTTATTTCGGCTTTTAACATACTTACTGTCGTTTTTGCGGTGCTGACGGCGCGGTTTTTCCGAAAAAGGTAATATTGTCCACACCTCGTTCATATTTTTGAACGAGGTGATTTTATGTTGAAACGTATTGTTTCGGTTTTTATATGTATATGCATTCTGGCAGGCCTGAGCGTGACCGCTTTTGCCGAAGCACCTAGGCTAAAGGTTGACGCTCCGTCGGCTGTTTTGGTCGAGGCTGAAACCGGAAAGGTTTTGTTTGGAAAAAATATGCACAAAAAAAGAGCTTGCGCGTCTATTACAAAGGTAATGACCCTTCTCCTGGTTATGGAGGCTCTTGATGACGGCCGTCTAAAGACAGACGATATTCTCACCGCTTCCGCTCACGCGGCTTCTATGGGAGGATCAGATATATGGCTCGAGGAAGGTGAAAAAATGAGCGCTGACGACCTCAT
The DNA here is from genome assembly GCA_902773155.1 of uncultured Ruminococcus sp. GTDB lineage: Bacteria > Bacillota > Clostridia > Oscillospirales > Acutalibacteraceae > Ruminococcoides. The sequence goes on along the minus strand of CACYDK010000104.1, from coordinate 1,704 downwards.
TAAGGCCACGGCCGTTGCCTCCGCGAACGACGCGGCCGTAGTGCTTGCCGAGGCGATTTGCGGCAGCGAGGAGGCTTTTGTTGCGGATATGAACAAAAAAGCCGGGGAGCTCGGAATGAAAGACACCGTTTTTAAGAATTGCAACGGTCTCGACGAGGAAAATCATCTGACCTCTGCCTATGATGTTTCCCTTATGTCGCGCGAGCTTATCCGGCATAAAAAGATTTTTGATTATACGTCCATCTGGCTCGACGAGCTTCGCGGCGGAAAAACTCAGATCGTTAACACGAACAAGCTGCTAAAAACATACCCGGGGATAACGGGGCTTAAAACCGGGACTACCTCGGAGGCAGGTTGTTGTATGAGCGCTTCCGCCGAGCGCGACGGTCTCAGTCTTATAGCGGTTGTCCTGGGCTGCTCCTCGGGCACCTCGCGCTTTGCCGACAGCGCCGCGCTTCTCGACTACGGCTTTGCTAATTACACGGTTGAAAAGCTTAAGCTTCCGAAAAAAGCCCGCGGTAACGCTAAGGTCGAAGGCGGAATGACATCCAAGGTTAAGCTCTGCTGTCCAAATCCCGGTAATATCATTGTCGGCCGTACAGCGAGCAGTAAAATATCTAGCGAGCTGAAGCTCAAAAAAAACATTGTTGCTCCGGTCAAAAAGGGCGATATCCTCGGCGAGGTGAACTATTATTCCGGAAAGGATATGCTTAAATCTTTGAGGATAACGGCGGGCTCCGATGTTGAGGCGATGAGCTTTTCTTCGGTGCTGGGACAGATGTTTACTCATCTTTTTGGGGTTTAGATGGGGTAGAGCCCCAATATATATGTACATTTTAAAATAATCATACAAAAAACAGTTGCATATGGCTCCCGTTTGTGGTAAAATAACAATAAATTATACGGTGTATAAGCCGTAGTATTGGGGGTAATCGTATGTCAACAAAAATAATTGACAAATATTTAAACGGTTTTGTAAGCGAGGACGAGTACAAGGGCATTGAAGCTCAGGTTAAAAACGCTCACAAGGCGCTTCATGACGGTTCAGGACTCGGCAACGACTTTATCGGATGGGTGGATCTTCCTACTAACTATGATAAGGAAGAATTCGACCGAATCAAAAAAGCGGCCGAAAAGATTAAAAAGGACACCGATGTTTTCGTTGTAATCGGTATCGGCGGTTCTTATCTCGGCGCCAGAGCGGCTATCGAGTTCCTTACATCTCCGAATTATAACGCTCTGTGCAAGGACACGCCCCAGATTTATTTTACAGGTAATTCAATCAGCTCCGACGCTCTCTCTGATATCATCGAGCTCTGCGAGGGCAAGGATGTTTCTATTAATATGATTTCAAAGTCCGGTACGACTACCGAGCCCGCTATCGCTTTCCGCGTATTCCGTGAGCTTCTCGAGAAGAAGTACGGCAAGGACGGCGCTAAGGATCGCATTTACTGCACTACCGACAAGGCTCGCGGCACCTTAAAGCAGCTCGCCGATACCGAAGGATATGAGACCTTTGTGGTTCCGGACGATGTAGGCGGACGTTTCAGCGTTCTCACAGCAGTCGGACTTCTTCCCATCGCTGTAGCCGGAGCGGACATTGACGCTCTTATGTCCGGCGCAAAGCGCGCTCAGGACGAGTTCAACAACGACGACCTTTGTTCGAACGATTGCTACAAGTATGCCGCTATCCGCAACATCCTT
>CACYDK010000103.1 GCA_902773155.1 uncultured Ruminococcus sp. | reverse complement strand
CGACTAACTGCTTATTACTTAATTTTTTTATATTAGATAATTCTGACATTTTTATTCTCACATCCTTGTAAACTTGCTTAAAGGTATGTATGAGAATAGTGTCCATTACTCGCTCTGCTTATGATTGTTGGGGTGTTTACAATTGCGCCGATAACAGCAAGCGCGGAAACAAGCGGTGATTGGAAGTACGAAATTCTTGATGACGGAACAGTTGAAATCACACGTTATTCCGGTTCAGAATCAAGCCTGAGTATTCCAAGTGAAATCGATGGAAAAACAGTCACAAGTATTAGCGATGAAGCGTTTTACAGTTACATAGGACTGACGAGCGTAGTAATCCCCGACTCTGTCACATATATCGGCGGTTCTGCGTTTAGCGGCTGCACAGGGCTTACGAGCATAACGATTCCCAACTCTGTTAGATGGATTAATAATTCTGCGTTTGAAGGTTGTACAGGACTAACGAGTATTACGATCCCCGACTCCGTCACGAATCTCAGCGGTTTTTCAGGTTGCAATGGATTGACAAGCGTAACAATTCCTGACTCCGTAACGAGTATTGGTACCTATGCGTTTTTGGGTTGCACAGGTCTGACGAGCATTACAATCCCTGACTCCGTAACGAGTATCGAAAATTATGCGTTTAGCGGCTGCACAGGACTTACAAGCGTTACAATTCCCGACTCCGTAATGAGTATCTACGGTAATGCTTTTAGCGGATGTGCAGGATTAACGAGCGTAACAATTCCCAAATCAGTTACAAGTATTGGAGCAGGAGCTTTTAGCAACTGTACCAAACTAAAGAGAATAGCTGTTGATTCTGCAAATAAAAAGTATAACAGCCGTAAAAACTGCAACGCGATTATTGAAACCGAAACCAATAAGTTGATAGTTGGCTGTTCTGCCACAACTATTCCTGACTTTGTCACTTGTATAGATGATTATGCGTTTTACTGCTGCACAGGATTGACGAGTTTATCTATCCCTGATTCCGTCACGAGTATCGGCTGGAATGCTTTTGGAGGCTGCGCAGGTCTGACGAGCATAACAATCCCCGACTCCGTTACGAGCATCGGTAATTATGCGTTTTCAGGCTGCACTAGCCTTACGAGCGTAACAATCCCCAACTCCGTCACGGAAATCGGTGAATCTTCATTTAGTCGGTGCACAAGACTAACGAGCGTAACGATTCCCGACTCCGTGACAAGTATCGGCGTGGGTGCCTTTAGCGGCTGCAAAGAACTGACGAGCATGACAATAGGTAACTCCGTCGCGCAGATTGGTGAGAAAGTGTTTGAAGGTTGCACAAGACTGACGAGCATAACAATCGGCAACTCCGTAACGAGTATCGGTAACTCTGCTTTTGAAGGTTGCACAGGACTGACTAGCATAACCATCCCTGACTCTGTCACGAGTATTGGTGAGGAAGCATTTTTAAGTTGTACAGGACTGATGAGTATAGAAATCCCTAACTCTGTCACGAGTATTGGTAAATGGGCTTTTGGCGGCTGTACAGGACTTACGAGTATAAATCTCCCCGACTCTGTCACACGAATTGGAGATGATGTGTTTTCTTATTGTACAGGATTGACAAATGTAACCATTCCATACTCTGTCACGAGTATCGGAGTGGATATGTTTTTTGGTTGCACGGGACTTATTAGCGTAACCATTCCCGACTCGGTCACGAGTATCGGTGAAGGTGCGTTTTACGGTTGTACAGGATTGACGAGCATAAACATTCCCGACTCTGTCACGAGTATTGGAATTGGTGCTTTTTGGGAATGTACAGGACTTGTTAATGTAACTATTCCTGACTCTGTCACGAGTATTGGAAAGTTTGCGTTTGGATATTATGAACGAGGTGAAAAGATTGATAATTTTATCATATATGGTTATGAGGGCAGCGCGGCTGAAAACTACGCTCGGAATAATGGCTTTGAATTTATTAAATTACCCAATAAGCCGACCGAGCCTGCAACCACAGAGCCAACGATAATTGATAATCCGACTGAGCCTACAGAGACGCAGCCAGAAGCGGATAAGCCTACTGAGCCTGTTGAGACGCAACCGACGACTGATGAACCTACCGAGCCTATTGAAACACAGCCTGTAACGGATAAACCGACCGAGTCTGAAACGGATAAACCGACTGAACCTGCTACATCAAAGCTGACTGAGCCTGAAACGGATAAACCTACCGAACCTGTAACGACTGAACCGCAGCCGACTACTCCCGAGCCCACAACTCCTGTAGTTGAGCCGACACAGTCGAACACAGATAAGCCTTCGGTAACAGTCAAAAAAGCCAACCCGATTAAAGTTAGTGTTAAGACTAAAACAGTCAAACTCAAAAAGCTAAAGAAAAAGGCTCAGACCATTAATGCGATAACGATCAAGGATGCGCAGGGTAAGGTAAGCTGTAAAATCACCAAAGCGGCTAAAATCAAAAAATTCCTGAAAATCAACGCTAAAGGAGTTATCACCTTTAATAAATGGAAAAAGGCTGAGAAGGGCACTTACAAAGTTACAGTACAAATCAACGCCAAAGGCAACGCAGATTATAAATCTAAAAAGCTTGTCAAAACAATAAAGATAAAAGTAAACTGATATTTTTACGAGCGGAAGCGGCAAACGCTTCCGCTCCGTTTTGTCGCATTACGGAGTAGGGAGGAGCGTTTATGAAACATAAGGTTCCGCCGCCTGATGGCCTGAGTCCCACAAAAGAAAAAAGCACACAACCGTCATTCCTTTCGGTTATGTGCTTTTTTAAGCATTGTTTATAAATGTATATGATTTTGTGTGCTTTTACAGAGCCTTCTTATTCGTTTAGAACTCTTTTGTTTAGTCCGGTTTTTTCGATCATAATCGAAAGCGGTATTCCGAGCACAAACAATACCGCAAGCTCTCCAAGAGCTACGAAGCCTCCCTGAATGAGGAAGTCGGTGAAGTTGAAGCTCAGATTGTTGATGAAGAAGAAGTCGATCTCGAATCCGACTATGAGGCCGTTGAACAGAGCAGGCATAAGCGCCGCGGGTATTGGCAGCTTAAAGACGCGCACGTTTCTAAGCGCGTACATCGCGACCACCGCAAAAAAGCTCGCGGCCGGTCCGAAAATCATATCAACAGCGCCAACTCCGCTGAGGATGTTGCCGATCACGCAGCCGATCGTCAGACCGGGAATAGCCGCTCCGGTGTAGAGGGCAAGTATCGTCAGCGCTTCCGAAACTCTGAACTGAACCGCCATATCCGCGGTTCCCGGCAAAAGAATCATCTGGCCGAGCGTGAGTGACGCGTACAAGGCCGCTATAATAGCCGCCTGCACGATGAACAGTGTTTTTTTTCTCATTATTAAATTCCTCCGTAGTTTTTATTATGGTCTGGATTTTGCGAACAGACCGCGCCGTAGCGCAAGAAGTATTCTAGCACAAGCTGTACGAAAATGCAAGCATTATGCCAAAAACCGAGAAAAGCCGTTCAAACGAACGGCTCTTCCCGGATTTAGAAGTTTTGAAATTAACGTGAAAACGTGGAAAGCGTTTTTCATATCCGCTAAGGCGGAAGTTTGTTGTCAGGTCTCTCATCTCCTGACACCAATTATTATACTCAGCATCCCGTTAAAGTCAACAATAAATTTGCTCGATATTTGTACAAGCTGACGAAGAATTATCAGAAATGCTCATAATAGCCTCACTAAATATGTGCACAATTACCAAAGAACCGTTATTGCAAATGTACACTGCAATAATTAAGTACATTCCTTTTCGTCATAATAAACTTCTTTGAAGAAAAATGACAAAAATCATTTTACACATTTCACAAACTTGCTCTATTGTGTTCGGCTGTTTTTTATAGTATAATACAATAAAGCTTCATTTATGGAACAAAAACACTTTTTCAGGAGGATTATATGTTAAACAGTTTTTATAAGGCTTTCAAAAGCGGTACGGACATCCGCGGAGTGGCTCTGGAGGGAGTTGAGGGACAGCACGTCAACCTCACCGACGAGGTTGTAGCTTCAATGGCCGACGGATTTGCCCTCTGGCTCAGCGAAAGGGTAGAGAAGCCCGTTGAGGAGCTCACGATTTCCATCGGACGCGACAGCCGCGTGAGCGGACCGCGTATCGCTGCCGCCGTTGCTTCTGCTCTAAAAAACGCCGGTGTGCGCGTGCTGGACTGCTCGCTCGCCTCAACACCGTCTATGTTTATGACAACGGTTGATCTGGAGTGCGACGGCGCGATTCAGATCACCGCAAGCCATCATCCCTTTAACCGCAACGGTTTAAAATTCTTTACGCGCGACGGAGGACTCGAGGGAAAGGATATCGAGACTATTCTACTCCACGCTCAAAACGGCGACAAGCCCGCCGACAGCGGCCTCGGCACAGTAGAGGAGGTGCCGTATATGGAGCAGTATACGGAGCACCTGAAGGATATTATTAAGCGCGGTGTCGATTCAGAGGATTATGACCATCCTCTTTCCGGCTTTAAGATCGTTGTAGACGCCGGAAACGGAGTGGGAGGCTTCTACGCGAAGGTGCTCGAGGATTTGGGCGCCGATACCTCCGGAAGCCGTTATCTTGAGCCCGACGGAATGTTCCCCAACCACATACCCAATCCCGAGAACAAGGAGGCTATGGCCTCGATATGCGAGGCTGTGCTTGAGTCGAAGGCCGATATGGGCGTGATTTTTGATACAGACGTAGACCGCGGAGGAGCTGTTGATAAGAGCGGAAACGAGATCAACCGCAACCGGCTTGTAGCGCTCGCCTCTGCTATCGCGCTCGAGGGCAACGATGGAGGAACCATAGTTACCGACTCCATAACCTCGAGCGGACTCAAGGATTTTATTGAGAATAACCTCGGCGGAGTTCATTACCGCTACAGACGAGGCTACAAAAACGTGATCGACAAGGGTCTGGAGCTAAATGCAATCGGAATCAATTGTCCTCTCGCTATCGAGACCTCAGGTCACGCGGCTATGAGAGAAAACTATTTCCTTGACGACGGAGCCTATCTCTGCACCAAAATCATCATCAAAATGGCTCAGCTCAGCCGTGAGGGAAAGAGCATCGAGGAGCTCACTGCCGCCTTGAAGGAGCCTGTTGAGGAGCGCGAGATCCGTTTTGAAATCCTCGAGGAGGATTTCAGAGCTTGCGGAGAGAGGATAATCGCGGAGCTTACGGACTACGCCGAAAAAACCGAGGGATGGATTCTTGCCGATGACAACCGCGAGGGCGTAAGAGTTTCGTTCGGCGAAAACGACGGCAACGGCTGGTTCCTTCTCAGGCTTTCCGTTCACGATCCGATCATGCCGCTCAATATCGAAAGCGACTCCGTTGGAGGCGTTGAGATCATAAGAGAGAAGCTATTCTCCTTCCTTAAAACGACCTCGGGTCTTAAGCTTGATTAATAATATGAAAATCCGGGCAGACTGGTTTGTGTAACCTGTCTGTCCGGTTCTTTTTTGTGTTTACTGCTTAGTAGCAAGCTTTCTTATGATTTTTTAGTTTTAAGCTTTCCCTTAAGCTTGATCAGCTCGGGCTTAAGCTTGTCCGAAAGCCACACTGTACCGACCGCTGAAACTCCGACCATAAGGATAAAGTAGGGCAGAGCGTACTGCGACTTTGCCTCGGCCAGAAGGTGGTAGAGCATTCCGCCGATTATTATCAGAGGGGATGTCAGGGCGAGGGTGTTTTTACGTTTCATTATTATAACTATGCCGATAGTTGCCGTAAAGAACACGAACATAGAGTAGATATCCATATACCGCTTTGCGGCGGCCTCGCCGTCCTCTCTAAAGAACTTCGCTATGCCGTTCGGCTCGGCGTATTGATTTCTTACCTTATTGTTCCATATGCTCTGGTACGAGGTTTCGTTCCATTGCGACATAAATTTCTTGTAGAAAAAGTCATTGCGGTACTGCTTGTTTTCGTTAAAATATCCGAGTCGGTTAAAAATCTCCTCCTTGGATTTTTCGCCGGCCTTATTTTTGTCGAAGCCCTGCTCCTCGTAGTTGTAGACCGTGTATACATAGTTGTACCAGCCCGGAGCGTTTACGGCCTCGTTCATACCCATCGAGATCCACGATACAAACGGTATCGCGTCGCCCAGATCCGCTCCGCTTCGGCTCTCGTACATCCCCTTGACCGCGCTCTGCGGTATAATTGACGCTACGATCCAGAGCACCGCGAATATTATGTTGAACGCCGCGCGCTTCTTTTTGAACATCGTAACGCCGGCCATGATCACCATAGCGACCAGTACTATAAGGTTGTTCGATTTCATAAGCACGGCAAGCGAGATCATAAGCGTTGATAGACATCCGAAGATGATTTGCTTTTTTAGCTCGTCGGATTTCAGGAAGAGGATTTCAAAATACACCGCCCAGACCGCGAAGGCGAAGCCAGGGATAATTCCGTATACAAACACGCAGAAGATAATCGGCTGAATGCAAAACATCAGCATAAATACGGTGATATGGCGCACTCTCTCGTCCTTGAAGAGCTTATGATTGATTAGGATGATACCTATGTAAGAGGAAACAAGGAAGAAAACGTTGAAGAACTCGAGGAAGAAAACGTCCTTGACCTCTCCGAAAATACCCCAGAAGCGTATCAGCAGCTCGTTGAACAGAACATATCCTAGCTGAAAGGAGTAGTTTTTAAAGTACCTGTTGTCTCCCGTCAAAAGCGAATAATCGCCCCTCGCGAACTCGGCCGACGCGTTTGTCACAACCATGGAATCCTCCGAGGGAGAGCTGTTAGACGAGCTTACCCAGATTATTCCGAGAAGAGCTACCCAAACACCGACTATGATCAGCTCGTACTTAAGCGGGAGCTTCTTTAAAAGCGGCATAATAAGTATGCACACACCAATGCAGATTCCAAGCCACAGCACGTTAGCGAGTATATTGTCGTTGTAAAAGATCACCGATTCGATATTCTCTACAAGCGAGTTTACGATGTTAAAATAGCCCTCGCCCTCATGGACGATCTCCATTCCTGTCGTATGTAGGAGCGAGCCCAGCGAGAGCACGCCCATAAAGAATACGGCGATAACGCCGATCACGAGCCTTGCCGTAAAGGCAAAGCCCCTGTCTATTCTTTCGGTCTTTGCGTTCATAGTCTGCACCTCTTTATTTTCTTCTCATTTGCATATTGTACGAGAGCCGCGTCAGCCGCTTCTCGCTTAGGAAATGCTCCCCGAATTTTGCGAGCTTCATCCGTATTCCGGGAGTGATGACCATTTTCTTTTGCAGAGTTTTGTCTATAGCGTATTTAGCCACAAAGTCGCTCGGAAGTCCCTCTACAATAAAGCTGACGTCCGCAACCTCGTTGAACTCTGTTTTAACCGGACCCGGACAAAGCACCGAGGCCGAAACCCCGCTTTTCTTCCGCCTGAGCTCCTCGTGGATCGCCTCGGTGAGTCTTACGACATAGTTTTTTGAAGCGTAATAGCTCGAGAGCGTGGGCCCGGGAAGAAATCCGGCGGCAGAGCCGACGTTCAGGATCCTTCCTTTGTTCCTGAGGAGCATATCCTTCAGATACAGCTTAGTTAGGATGTGAAGAGCCGTGATATTTGTGTTTATTAGCTTTAGCTCGCGCTCTAGCGGAACCTCAGAGAACTCTCCGTATACCCCGAACCCGGCGTTGTTTATGAGAAAATCAACCCGCTCATCCTTGGTCTGCTCGTAAAGCGAGTAGCAGTTTTCAGGGATCGAGAGATCAAGCGTGATGACCCGTACCCTGACCCCCTTAAGCTCGTTTTTGAGCTTGTTAAGCCTTTCCTCGCGCCTTGCGACGAGTATCAGGTCGTATTTCAATGAAGCGAGATACCGCGCCATATCGCGGCCTATTCCACTGCTCGCTCCGGTAATCAGCGCAGTCATTATATCAGTCCTTTTTCTTTATTTCTTTTTCCGCCTTTATTATCGCCCGAACCAGCCTGAATAATGCGTAAGCCATCACTACTGCTCCTACCGCGAGACAAACGGCGGTGACATTATCTATTTTCATCTTTTCTGATCCTCGCTACTGTCTCGATATGAGCGGTACGGCTGAACAGGTCGACGGGCGTTAATTCTTCTACAGAATAATTACTGTCCTCGAACAGCCTTAAATCCCTGGCGAGGGTTTCAGGATCGCACGAGACATAGACTATCCTTTCGGGTTCCATTTCGGCTATTGTTCCTATGAGCTCCGGCTCACAGCCCTTTCGAGGAGGATCGATTATCACGACGTCAGGCTTTATGCCCTCGCTTCTCAGCGCTTTTGCCGTCGAAGAGGCGTCCGCGCAGATAAAGCGCGCGTTTTCTATCGAATTAAGCCTCGCGTTCTCTCCGGCGTCCTCTACTGCGTCAGGTACTATCTCTACCCCGATAAGAGTTTTACAGCAGTTCGCCATCGTGAGCCCGATTGTACCTGTTCCGCAGTAGAGATCCAGAAGAACCTCATCGCCGCTTAGTTCCGCGTATTCCTTGGCCACGGTGTACAGCTTTTCGGCCTGAGCTCGGTTAACCTGATAGAAGGACAGGGGAGAGAGCTTGAAGCTCATCCCGCACAGGACGTCGGTAATATAAGGACTGCCGAAGGCTATGCGGTTTTTGCTCCCGAGTATGACATTTGTATTTTCTTTGTTAGAATTAAAAATAACGCTTTTAAGATTCGGAAAGCCCTCGCGAAGGCGCTTTATCAGCTCGTCCTCGCGTTTAAGTCCGTTTCCGTTCACCACGAAACAAATCATTAACTCGCCGGTGCTTTCCGCGTATCTTATGTATAGGTGTCTCAGCTTTCCCTTACCTGTTTTTTCATCGTAGGCGGTCTGGCCGGTTTCGTTCATAAAGCTTTTTACGACCTCTGTTATTTCTCCGAAGAATTCCGGCTGGAGCTTACAGTCGCGGCAGGGGATGATCCTGTGGCTGTGAGCGGCGTAAAAGCCCAGCTCGACCGAGCCGGTGCCTCCGGCAGGAAGCTGAGCCTTGTTTCGGTAGCGGTCGATTCTGTCATTTTTTATCACAGGGTTGATCTTTATGCCGCGAAAGCCCCCGATACGCTCCATAGCGTCCTTTACGCGGTTGAATTTTATTTCTGTTTCAGAATTATAATCTATGTGTCTGTATACACATCCGCCGCATTTTTCCGAAACGGCGCAGTCGGGCTCAATACGGCCTTCGGAGGGCGTGATTATTCCCTCGATTTTACCGTATGCATAGGTTTTTTTTGTTTTCAACACTCTGGCCTCAATAAAGTCTCCCGGCACGGTGTTTGGTACAAAAACCACAATACCTTCCTCAGTTTTGCCGATACCGCTTCCCTGAGCTGTCATCGAGGTAATTTTGAGTTTGATAATATCGTTTTTTCTTAAATCCATAAAACCACCTAATTTACATATAATCATTTTATCATTTTATACTTAATTTGGCAATATCATAGAAATAATTATTATTTTCTAAAAAGGTATTTATTTTTAAGCCCAAAAGCAATATAATAAAACCATAATCGATAAGGAGTGAGCGTATGAAACTCGATCATATTCTGGACGGAAAGAAGAGAATTCATTTTATCGGTATCGGCGGAAGCGGAATGTGCCCGCTCGCTGAGATACTCATGAGCGAGGGCTTTGAGATTCAGGGCTCGGATATGAACGAGGGCGAGACTCTCGACAAGATCAAAAGCTACGGAATACCGGTGTTTATGGGACACAGGGAAGAGAATATAAACGGAGCTGAGCTCGTCGTTTATTCGGCCGCGGTCAAGGAGGACAATCCCGAGCGCAAGGCCGCCGCTGAGCGCGGGATCCCCTGTATTGAGCGAAGCGTTATGCTCGGCATAGTTTGCCGCCGTTATAACCGCGCGATCGCGATTTCGGGAACCCACGGAAAAACCAGCACGACCGGTATGCTCACTCAGACGCTCATCGGCTCCGGCTTTGACCCATCCGCAATTATCGGCGGAAAGCTTCCATTTATCGGCGGAAACAGTTACGTCGGCCAGAGCGATATCATCGTATGCGAGGCCTGCGAATACGTTGACACCTTCCTTGAGCTAACACCGTATATTTCGGTGATCCTTAATGTCGACGCCGATCACCTCGATTATTTCAAAAATCTTGACAACATTAAGAAGTCATTCAATAAATTTGCGAGCCAGACTACCGGCGCGCTCGTTTTAAACGGCGACGATGAGAACACGATGGACTGTACCTCGGACATAAAGCTCGAAAAGATCACCTTCGGCCTTTCCGACAAGAACGACTACTACGCCGCTAACATCAGCGCCGACAAGGGAGTTCACGAGACCTTCGATTTTATGCACAAGGGTGAAAAGCTCTGTACTATTAAGCTGATGGTTCCGGGACGTCACAATATCTATAACGCGCTCGCGGCGGCCTCTACCGCTCATTACCTCGGAGCTTCTCCGGCTGAAATCGCCGAGAACCTCGGTAAATTCGGCGGAGTTCACCGCCGCTTCGAGATCCTCGGAACTCCGGGCGATATCACCGTTGCAGACGACTTTGCCCACCATCCCACAGAGCTCAAGGCTACGCTGAACGCCGCTATGAATATGAGATATAAAAAGGTCTGGGCGGTATTCCAGCCTCATACCTTCTCACGTACCGCTATGCTTCTCGACGACTTCGCCGACGCGCTGAAAATCCCGGATAAGGCGATCATCTCCGAGATACTCCCGGTTCGCGAAACCAACACCTACGGGATATATAACACCGATTTGGGAGCGAAGATCCCCGGCTCGGAGTGCATAGATACCTTCGAGGATATCACGGCCTACATCGCCGAAAACGCGGAGGCCGGCGACCTCGTGCTCACTATGGGCGGAGGCAACGTCTATATGTGCGCGAATATGATACTCGCGAAGCTTAAGGAAAAATATAAATAATTCTTTATTAGAAATATAATAAGTTTCAAAAAAGCCGGGAGGGTACGCTCTGTACTCTCCCGGCTGAATTATTCTCATACGGTAGGAAATCATCTCAAAAAACGGGTGAATCCTGCAAAACAGTACGGCGGATGCCGGACTGACTTTACTCGGCGTCCTGCCTGCCGATCTTTCTGAATCTTTCGTATCTGAGGTTGGCAAGCTCGTCCCCTGGTATCGAGAGGTTTTTCTCGAAGGTACGACAGATTAGGAGCTTCATACTCTCGAACATTTTCATATTTCCCGCTGTCGGCT
>CACYDK010000102.1 GCA_902773155.1 uncultured Ruminococcus sp. | reverse complement strand
CAGCGATAAACAGGTGGTCAAATGTGCTGAGAACACTGCTGAACGTCATCGCTCCGAAGAAGAACAAGGTTCCGAGGAACGTCATCCCGACAGCCTTACCGTAGCCCTTTGAAAGAGCGCGGTCGCCTGTAAAGGAACTGCCGAGCATCTTCTTAGCGTCGGCGAACTTGTCGGCAAAGCTCATACTGAGATGGGAAAGGTTACATGTATCGTCGGATTTAAACAACCCGTTAAAGAGTCGTTTTTCGTAATCGGGAGCATTCGACGGGAGCTGCTTGATACGGGTGAGAACCAGCTCCACCTTCTTCTTGGGTTTGATCTCCTCGATGGTAATATAGCCCTTTTGAGCCCAGTATGGAATCAGCGACATCAGATCGATATCGTCAGCGCTTTCGTCGATTATCGTACCGACGTCTGCCGGAGTGATGCCCTTGGGCGGATAAAACTCGACGGTCTGAACTATGTCGACGCGCTTAACAGTGAGCAATAATATGAGTGTGATCAAAGCGACGATACCGACAAGGCAGATGAAAACTATCGACGGTATCGGAGATACGGTCTTTGCGCCCACGAAATACCCCTGAGGAAGCTTTGTGAAAACAGTGACCGCTCTTCTGGCGCGGATATCCTTTACCGAACCGCTGACGCCGTTTACGGTAGACTTGAACTTTACGCCCAGCTCGTCGCTCTCGCCGCCGAAATAGCCGCTGTAAATCCTAAGGCTCTCAGCAGAAGCCTTGGGAATAGGCTTGTCGTATTTAAGATCGAAGGTGAACTTGTCGATTGTCGTACCCCAGTCGGCTCCGAGAACCGAATAGAAAAGGAAATCCGTGGAATCAAGGCGGTCGTCGGGCATCACATAGGTGTAGTGGATCACATACTTTTGATCACCCTCGACATATTTGTACTCGCTTCCTATACGGATATCGCAGACACCGTCGTCTTCCTCTACGTCGTAATCAAAGCCGTCGACGCTGATATTCTTTACCTCGGTCAAATAATGATACGAGGTACCGTAATTACCGACAACAGCTCCGCCGACATCCATATACAGCGGGATCTGACGGTAAATACCGTGACGGCTCTGAGAAAAGTTAGCGTTTATCGTCTCCGTTACGGAAACAGTGTTGTTCTCATGAAGAACGCCCTGAAAGTCATAGCTGGTTATAGTATATCCGCCTTGGTCGGCAGAGGCCGAAAAACAGCCTATGCCGATTATCAGAGCTATTACCGCTATGACGGAAACTACTTTTTTCAATTTTTAGAACTCCACTTTTACATTCTTGCGCTCGGAGGGATCGTCAACAACGAACATAGACATCTTCTCAAAGTGGAAAAGACCGGCAATGATGTTCGAAGGAACGGTGAGGCACTTGTTGTTGTACTTCTTTACGCATCCGTTATAATACTTACGGGAATCGGCGATTTCTCTCTCAATATCGCCAAGCTGATTCTGGAGCGAAAGGAAATTGGTATTCGCCTTAAGCTCGGGATAGCTTTCGCTGAGAGCGAAAATCTGGCGAAGCGCTCCGGAAATCTGGTTCTCGTCCTTAACTCTCTGGTCGATGGACTGATTCGCTCCGGAATTTCTCGCGGCAATAACTTTTTCGAGGGTCTCCGCCTCGTGTTTAGCGTAGCCCTTTACAGTAGCGACTACGTTTGGAATAAGGTCGAAACGTTTCTTCAAGTAAACGTCCATTGTTGAGAAGCCCTCTTCACAGCGGGTTCTTAACTTTACGAGGGAGTTATAGGTCTTTATAACCCATATGATTATCAAAAAGACAACCACGGCTACAACGATGCCTATTATAGCTCCAGGTCCCATACTTTATCTCTCCTTTTAATTATATTTAAGCACCTTTCGGTGATTATGGGTTGATTTTTTCCATCTTGCAGAAGTTGGCCATAAGCGTTTTAGTGCCCGCGGATTCAAATACTACCTCGAGCATCGTATCGCTGCCCATTTTCTGAGCCTTTACTACCATTCCTTTGCCGAAAACCTTATGAAAAACAGCGTCACCGACAGCGTAAGTGTTGGATGACTTATGAACGGTTTTGCTGAACGAAGGTGAAAGCTTCGGATTGAAGTTGTAGGAATCGGCTCCTATACTGACCTTTTCGGACGATAATCCTCCGGGAGCCTTTCGATATACTCCGAAGCTGTCGCCCGTCGTCCGGATAAGCTCGGACGGGATCTCGGCGACAAAACGCGATTGAGCGTTGTGAGTAGTCGAACCAAACAGCATTCTGCTCTTGGTTTTTGTTATGTAAAGCTTTTCCTTTGCTCTTGTGATCCCGACGTACGCAAGCCTGCGTTCTTCGCCGAGCTCATCGGGATTCGAGTAAACCGACATTGAGGGGAAAACTCCCTCCTCCATTCCGGCAATAAATACAACCGGAAACTCAAGTCCCTTAGCGCTGTGCAGCGTCATCATTACAGTGCTGTCGGCGTTTTCGTCGTAGTTGTCGATATCGGTCTGCAAAGAAATCTCCTCGAGAAAGGCAGAAAGCGAGGCCTCGTCACCGTATTCGTCCTCAAACTTGATGATATTAGACTTAAGCTCCTCGATGTTTTCTATTCGAACATCGGAGTTTTCCTTTTCGGTTTTAAGATAATTTCTGTAATCGGTGTGTTCAAGAACAAGCTCATATATTTCGGCCAAGGTGTAATCGCCGCTGTTGAGCGCTTCCCTTAAACCGTCGATAAGCTCTACAAAGGCTCGCAGCTTCGTTGACGCTCTTGAAAGCTCGGGATAGTTTTCGGCATTTCGGATAACGTCATAAACGCTGAGGTCATTCAAAACGGCTATCTCCCCCGCTCTGTCCATCGTGGTTTTACCGATCCCGCGCTTAGGCACGTTTATGATGCGGTTTAAACGAATGTTGTCGCTGGGGTTATCGAGCACGCGCAGATACGCGGTCATATCCTTGATCTCCTCGCGGTCATAGAACCGGTGCCCGCCGATGATTCGGTGAGGTATACCGCTTCTTGAAAAAGCGGTTTCTATCGCGTTCGACTGGGCGTTCATACGGTAGAGCACAGCGAAATCACTGAAGGAACGCCCCTCGGCAACGCCGTCAAGGATTTTCTGAGCGATGTAGGAGGCTTCCTCTCGCTCGGACAAGGCGGTATGAACTGTGATTTTTTCGCCGGAAGAATTCTCTGTCCACAGAGTTTTTCCCTTACGGGCGGTATTGTTTTCTATTACTTTATTCGCGGCCTTGAGAATTGTCTTTGTACTGCGGTAGTTCTGTTCGAGACGGATAACCTGTGCGTTTTTGAACTGGTTTTCGAACGACAGAATATTCTCGATCGTGGCTCCGCGGAATTTGTAAATACTCTGGTCGTCGTCTCCGACTACACAGAGATTTCCGGATTTTTCGGCAAGCATTGACACGAACTTATACTGGACCTT
>CACYDK010000101.1 GCA_902773155.1 uncultured Ruminococcus sp. | reverse complement strand
TTCCCATACCGAACACGGAAGTTAAGCCCTGTAGTGCCGAAGATAGTTGGCTGGTGACGGCCTGTGAAAATAGGAAAATGCCAACATTCGATAGTGAGTATTCTTGTTTATTTAAGGCTTTATGCCGCCGATTCTTTAATAAAATCAGGCAGAAGGATAACGAAAAAACTCGTTTTTCTTCTGCCTTTTTCGGTAGAGAGTAGGTGAATTTGATTAATTTGCTGTTATCGAAAATATCAACGCACTTGCAAAAATAATATCTATTCCTTGTTTGTGTGTTTAATAAACGCGTTCAACCTTGTTTGCATTTTTTATAAACATACTATTGATTTGTTGAGTTAAGATATGTTAAAGTAAATATGAATATTTTATGCGGATTATTGCTTGCAGTATAAAGCATATTTATGGCTAATACACCATAGGACTGAATCTGACCGGAATTGTACCGAACATAAATGATTGTTTTTGAATAACAGGAGGTTGAAATGCCGAAAAAATCAGTAAGAGAAATGAGCAAATTAGAGAAGAAACACTTTTCTATTGAATCGCGTGTTTTTCACGCGTCCTTTAAAAGCTCTGTCCTCTTAGGCTTGGTCGCTTTTATTATCGGACTCGGACTCTATTCGTACGCTTTGGCGGGACAGTACGTTAACGAGTCGTTTCAGCTTTCACGAAACGCAGCGGCGGCTCTTACCAAGGTCGCGGACATAGTTCCAATGTCCGAGGAAACAATGGATATATACCACGGCCTGACAAAAAACGAGTTGGCTGAAACGGGATCAAAAGCCTATCGCTCGCGTTTTTCGAAAATCAGCAAGCTTACCGAATACAAAACTGCGTTGGATGTGTTCAATCTGTTCCGAAAGGAAAGCGATGTATACGACCTGTACCTAGCTATGTATGACGCCGATACTTCTTCGCTTGTATATATTGCCGACCCTGATGAGGATCCCGAGTACGTCTGTATGCCGGGCGATTGGGAAAGCGTCGAGAAGAGCGAGGTCGACCACTTCCTTAACTGGAACGGAGAGGGCAAGCTCTATCATATCAGCAATACGGAAAAGTATGGCTGGATGTGTACGGCCGGTGTGCCCGTCCGCAACGACAACGGCGAGGTTGTAGCCTTTGTGCTCTCCGATATTACGCTGTCTAATCTGTTTAGCGGTATGAGGAATTTCGCTATTCAGTATTTTATCACGATATTTGTCGCCACAATTCTTCTTGCGTATCTGTTTTCACGCCGTATGAAGAAAACCATTGTAAAGCCGATTAACGCTATCGCCGACGCGGCTGAAGGCTATGTAAACGACAAGCGCGAGGGAAAAATCAATTCCGAGCATTTTGCGAATCTTAACATACGCACGGGAGACGAAGTGGAAAACCTCAGCCTTGTTATGGCGGATATGGAGCGCGAGCTTACGGAATATGTGGATAACCTAACTAAGGTTACAGCCGAGAAAGAACGCGTCAGCACAGAGCTCGATATGGCGACTAAGATTCAGGAAAGTATGCTCCCGAATATATATCCCGCGTTCCCTGACAGGACGGAGTTTGACGTATTCGCTCAAATGGATCCCGCCAAAGAGGTCGGCGGCGATTTCTTCGATTACTTCCTTGTTGACGATAACCATCTCTGCATAGTGATGGCTGATGTTTCGGGTAAGGGGATACCGGCGGCGCTGTTTATGATGGCCTCAAAGATTATTCTGAAAAACAACGCGATGATGGGTAAGAGCCCCGCTCAAATCCTGACAGACGCCAACAATATGATTTGTTCAAATAATCAGCTCGATATGTTCGTCACCGTATGGCTCGGCATTCTGGAAATCTCCACGGGTAAGCTGACAGCGGCTAACGCGGGACACGAGTATCCCGTAATAAAAGCTCCCGACGGAGAATACGAGCTTTATAAGGATAAGCACGGATTTGTAGTCGGCGGAATGGAAGGAATAAGGTACAAAGAGTATGAACTCTCGCTTAAGCCCGGCTCAAAGCTGTTCCTTTATACCGACGGTGTTCCCGAAGCGACTAACTCCAACGATGAGCTTTTCGGTAGTGAACGTATGCTTAAAGCGCTCAACGATAATCCAAACGCCGGCTCACAGGAAACTCTGCTTAACGTACGTAAGGCGGTTGACGATTTCGTGCAGGACGCGGAGCAGTTCGACGACCTGACAATGCTTTATCTCGAATACAAGGGGTAAAGCTGATAGACTTTCAGCCTTCGGATTATCTGATATATGAGAAATGATCTGCAAACAGATTGAAGGAGAAAAAAGTGAAGAGGTTATTTGTTATTTTACTGTGTATTTCAATGAGTTTTGTTCTGTTTTCCTGCAAAGAAAGTGAGGGGGAGCCTGAAATGAAAAATGAAACAACGCCTTTAAAAACATGCGTGGATTTTATAAACGAAATAGAAGAGGCCGATATCTGGATCATGCCGCAAACAAAGGAAAACCTTAAGACCACACTGTGGGGAAAGGCGACTATATCAAAGCTTAAGGCAGGAGAGAAAACGACCGTTTATATCGACAGCGTTGAGGATGGCGAAAAGTACATTATCAGAATAATCGACTCGGATAAAATCTACTATTCCGCTAATGATATTGTTCTCGGCGACGACTACACTATTCTCTTTGACAGGGATAGCGAGAGCTCGCAGGAATGCATAACCGTTCTCGACACGGACGGAAACACCGTGTCGTCGTCGGAAGCCTTTCAGGGCGCTCTGGGAGCAAATTAAGAATAATGCGCGCAGGGCGTAAAAAAATTCCCCGGACTGATAGAAGCCTATCCGTCCGGGGATCATTCATTTAAAAGCGGTGTATTCCGCTCAAATCCTTAAGCTGTATGCATTTTACGGTACATTCGCGCGCGCAAACGCCAAAATCGGGGCAGTTCTCGCACTTTGAGTAGTCTATAACGGCCAGGTTGTCAACTATGGATATCGCTCCGTTCGGACAAACCTTTACGCATTTGCGGCAGCCAATACAGCCGCTAGAGCAAGCTTTGCGAGTAGCGGCGCCCTTGTCGCGGTTACTGCACGCGATCACTACGCGTTCGACGTCGGGAATGATCGAAATAAGCGAATTCGGGCAGGTCTTTGCGCAGAGCCCGCAGCCTATACAAAGCCGTTGGTTGATGTGAGCAAGCCCCTTTTCAATGCAGATGGCGTCCTGAGGGCAAACAGCGGCGCAGTCGCCCAGTCCGAGACAGCCGTAGCCGCATTTTCCTTTTCCTCCGTAGAGGAGCTTTGCGGCGGAGCAGCTTTCGATCCCCTTGTAGTCGACAATATCCTCGGTGTGGTCGCAGTCGCCCGAGCACTGGATCACGGCGACCTGCTCCACAACGTCCTCAAATTCTACGCCGAGAACCTCGCTGAGCTGTTTTGCGACGCCGTCGGCTCCGGGAACGCAAAGGTTTGTGGGAACGCCCTCGTCCTCGACCAGAGCCTTGGCATAGCCGTCGCATCCTGCATAGCCGCAGGCTCCGCAGTTAGCTCCCGGCAGGCATTCGCGCACCTTCGGCAACCGCTCGTCCTCCTTTACTGCCATAAGCTTTGAGGCGATAACGAGCATTGCCGCGCAGATTATTCCTATTATTACAACGGGGATCACCGCAGTAAGAATCGCACTCATGGTTTTCCCTCCTTATGCGAACATATTCTCAATAACTCCACCGAAGCCCATAAAGGACAGCGAGGTTATAGAGGCGGCGATGAGGGTTATCGGAAGTCCCTTGAAGGATTTGGGAATATCCGCTCCCTCGAGCTTTGAGCGAACGCCTGAGAACATTACCATCGCAAGGAAGAAGCCCAGGCCGCTTCCGAGCGAGTTCACCATAGCCTCGAGGAAGGTGTAGCCCTCGTCGATGTTAAGTATAGTTACGCCGAGCACGGCGCAGTTTGTGGTAATAAGCGGAAGATATACGCCGAGCGATTTGTGGAGGGAGGGGATGTAGCGCTTGAGTACGATTTCGACGAGCTGAACAAGAGCGGCTATAACAAGTATGAACACGATCGTCTGTAAATAGCCGAGTCCGTTCGGGTTGAGCACATACATCTGGATCGGATACGTTACGGCGGTTGACATCAGCATAACGAAGATTACGGCTATACTCATTCCCGTGGCCGAGTCGAGCTTTTTTGAAACGCCCAGGAAGGGACAGATTCCAAGGAAACGCGACAGCACGTAGTTGTTGATAAATACAGCCGAAAGGAGGATGATAATCAGTTTAGTCATCACGCGCCCTCCTTACCGCACTCAGCTTTTCCGCAGATCTCGGCCGAGGGACAGCCCTCGCAACCAAAATCGCTCTTTTTGGGCTTGTGCTTTCCAAATTTGTTTACGGCCGCGATCAGGAGCCCGAAGATGAAGAAGCCGCCCGGAGCCATAGTCAGGATAGAGATTTTGTTGTCGCTCAGCACCGGGATCGGCATACCAAGGAAGGTTCCGCTTCCGAAAACCTCGCGCAGGGTTCCCATCAGGCACAGCGTGAGCGTAAAGCCGGCGCCCATCCCGAGGGCGTCGAGGGCGGAGTCGAACACGCCGTTTTTGTTGGCGAACATTTCGGCGCGTCCAAGGATTATGCAGTTTACCACAATGAGCGGCAGATAGATGCCAAGGCTTTGGTCGAGAGCCGGAGCGAAGGCCTTGACGAGCATCTGAACCATCGTTACGAAGCCCGCGATAAGAACGATATAGCAGGGAATCCTGACCTTGTCGGGGATTATTTTTCTGAGAAGTGAGATAACGATGTTTGAGCACAGCAGCACGACTGTCGCCGCTATTCCCATTCCGAGCGCGCTTTCGACGCTCGTTGAGGTCGCGAGGGTCGGACAGGTTCCGAGCACGAGCACGAGGACAGGGTTTTCCTTTATGATACCCTTAGAGAAATTTTGAAGCTTTGTCATCAGTTCTCCTCCTTTACAAGCTCGTACGCCTCAAAGGCGTTGCCTATTGCCTTTTTGTACGCCTTGGAGGAGATCGTCGCGCCCGATACGGCGTCGACGCCCTCGTAATCCGAGGCGGTCTTTCCGTAATAATTCTCGCGGTAGCCGGAGCCGTTGTCCACGACCCGTGAGCCTATACCGCTCGTTTCACCGTGAGAGGTTGTCTTTAAACCGGCTATCGAGCCGTCCGGGTTGATCCCGCAGATAAGCTTGATTTCGCCGCCGTAGCCTTTTTCACTCAGCTTGAACACATAGCCCGCGCCATTGTCGGCTTTATAAGCCTCCTCGACTCCCTCGGGGAGCTTAACCTCGATTTTGGTGAAGCTGTCGGCTTCGGAGAGAACCTCCTGACGAGCCTCGGCCTCGGCCTTTTCGTCGGCGGCCTTGATTATCGGAGCCGTGACGAGGTTTACATACGCGAGAAGCGCGGTAACGACCAGGCATATACAGGTTAGCACGGCAATCGGCTTAATGATATCATTTTTCATTGCTTTTTGCCTCCTGTCAGCGGCTTCTGCCGCGTAAGCTTAGAAATGAACGGGGTCAGGATGTTCATAATAAGTATCGAGAAGCTTACGCCCTCGGGGAAATTGCCCCAAAAACGGATCAGCACTGTAATAAGTCCGCAGCCTAAGCCAAAAATGACCTTGCCCCATTTTTCTGCAGGGGTCGAGGAATAGTCGGTAGCCATAAAGATCGCGCCGAGCGTAAGTCCGCCGGACATAAGCTCATAGGGGATGTCCTTGCCGAAAATCAGCGACATAACCGCGACTGTGCCGATGAATACTACCGGAGTGTGCCAGGTTATGACTCTTCTTATTATGAGGTAGATACCGCCCAGCAAAAGCGCGAGCACGCAGGTCTCGCCCAGACAGCCCCCGCGCTTTCCGAGGAACATATCAAGGTATGACGGCAGGGAGCTCATCTCGCCCTTAGCCATCAGTGCCAGCGGCGTCGCCGAGGAAACGGAGTCCGGGATCACCCATGTAGTCATTGTGCCCGAGAAAGCGGTCATCATAACTATTCTTGCGGTGATAGCGGGGTTTGCAAAGTTCTGTCCTATTCCGCCGAAAAGCTGCTTGACCACTACAATAGCTACAATGCTTCCAAAGGCGGCCTGCCACAGAGGGATCCCGACGGGCAGGTTGAACGCCAGAAGCATTCCGGTAACGACGGCGGACAGGTCAGTTATTGTGTTCTCCTTTTTTACGAGCTTTTCAAAGCCCCATTCCGAGAACACGCATACGCCCACGCATACTCCGATAACGAGCAGAGCGCGCAGGCCGAAGATTATCACAGACGCAACAGCCGCCGGGATGAGCGCGATTATGACGTCGAGCATGATCCGGGTGGTGTTTTTTGAGGACGTGATATGAGGTGAAACGGAGGATATCAGTTTATTCATTTTTTCTCCTCCTTTAATTTATCAAGATAGGCGCGGAGCTTAGCCTTGGCGAGCTTGTTTGTCTGAACGAACGGACGCTTCGCGGGACATACATAGGAGCAACAGCCGCACTCCATACAAATATCGACGCAAAGGGCTTTGAGCGACTCGGGGTCGTCGAGCTTAAAGGCGAGCGAGATCGCGCGCGGGTCGAGCCTTAGCGGACAGTGATTCAGACATGCTCCGCAGTTGATGCACTGAGTGGTTTTTGGGGGCTCGGCATCCTTTTCGTCGAGCGCGATGATCGCGTTGGTCATTTTAAGCACCGGAGCCTCAAGCGACGGAACCGTAATTCCCATCATCGGTCCGCCGTAGAGGATTTTTGAGGGCTCCGCGGAAAAGCCTCCCGCGGCTTCGATCAGATCTCCGATCGTCATACCTATCGGAGCGATAACGTTTTTGGGCTCCTTTATGGCCGAGCCGTCGATCGTGATACACTTCTCCGTAAGCGGCATTCCTGTCTCGAGATATTCCGCGATAAACGCCAGGGTGGTCACATTTATTACCACCGCGCCGACGTCGAGCGGAAGCCCGCCCTGCGGAACGATCTTGCCGAGGGTGTTGAACACAAGAACCTTCTCGCCTCCCTGCGGATAAACCGCCGGGAGCTCTTTGATCTCTACGCCGTCGGTTTTTTCGGCAAAGGAGCGCATACGCTCGATCGCGTCTTTCTTATTGTTTTCTATTCCGATAATGAAGCTCTTTAATCCCGTATATTTCTTTATGGCTTCAATGCCCTTAAAGATGTACTCGGCCTTGTCGAGCATCGTGCGGGTATCCGAGGTTATGTAGGGCTCGCACTCAGCGCCGTTGATAACAACGGTGTTTACCCGGCTTATTATGTCCTTTACCGCGAATTTCGCGAAGGTCGGAAAGCCCGCGCCGCCAAGTCCGACGGCTCCGCTCTGCTTAACGGCCTCGATAAACGAATCAAAGTCGGTAACTGTCGGCGGCTTTACAGAGTCGCTCACGGTTTGGAGTCCGTCGCTTTCGATGTACACAGCCGGAACGAGGCCTCCGTTCGATATGGTGATATCCTCGATTTTAAGTACCTTTCCCGAAACGCTCGAGTGAATCGGAGCCGAGATATAGCTCGTCGGAGCTCCGATAAGGTCTCCGACCCTCACCTCGTCGCCCTTTTTGACCTTTACCTCCGCCGGACGTCCGATGTGCATAGACATAGGTATCACGACAGTTTCAGGGGTCGGGATCCTCACCGGGCTGAGTCCTGCTGTATTCTTTTTGTGAGGCACGTGAGTACCCCTTAGCTTTAAAAATCTCATTATACCAATCCTTTAAGCAAAGATTACTTATATATACTATCACAACTTCCGGCTGTTTTCAAGCTTCGCGGCGTTATATCGGTTCGTTTTTCCAAATGCCCTAAAAGTTCGGCTATAGGTACTTTTTAACAATTTAGTTACGAAGCCGCGCTATTAATTACAATCTTAAAATAACTCTTTTTAATTGTGTTTTTTTGTATTATAATCACAGTGGATAATGGTGCCGTATTGCCGGCATCCGGTAAGGTGGGTATGCTATGAATAAACACGCAGTGTATATCGCCGGGAAGCGTTATGTGCTTCTCAGCGAGGACAACGAGGAGTATGTTACAGCGCTTGCGGCCGAGGTCAACGAATCGCTTAAGCAGATTTCGGAGGAAATGCCTGCTGTCGAGCCGCGCAGCTGCGCCGTGCTCTGCGCTATGAATTACGCGGATGAAAAGTACAAGCAGATCGCCCGGAACAAAAGTCTCTCCGGAAACGCTAAAACCGTGATGATTCAGGCCGACAAACAGAGCAAGCAGATCATTGAGCTTAAGGAAAAGCTCGCCCGAAGCGAGGAAACCGTGCGTATGCTCAATAATCATAACATTGAGCTCGAAAGAAACCTTAAGGAGATCACCGAGAAGCGCGAGAATCTCTCCGATCTCGTCGAAAAGCTCACGGCCGAGCTCAACGAGGCGCGCGCCGAGCTTGAGCGCAGACCGCTCCCCGACGACGAGGGCGAGCCGGAAGAGGATCAGGACGGAGGATACCTGCCGACGCGCCAGATCTCGCTTTTTGATTATGACTCGGATTGAGATATTGGCTCCGTGCGGCGGCTTTGAAACGCTCTCGGCGGCGGTTCGTTCCGGCGCCGACGCTGTATATCTCGGAGCGCAAAGCTTTTCCGCGCGCGCGGGAGCCGAGAATTTCTCCGAGGAGGAGCTTGTTCAGGCCGTAAAGTACTGTCATATCCGCGGAGTCAAGGTTTATCTTACGCTCAACACGGTTCTGTTCGACGATGAACTCGACGACGCGCGTAAGCTGATAATAACCGCCGCGAGGGCGGATATCGACGCGCTTTTGGTGCAGAATATGGGTGTGGCTACGCTCGCGCGCGAGATCGCGCCGGAGCTCCCTCTTCACGCCTCTACCCAGATGAGCGTTCATTCACCCTCGGGAGCAAAGCTCCTTTATGAAATGGGCTTTAAGCGCGTTGTGCTCGCCCGCGAGCTTTCGCGCGCAGAAATAAAGGAAATCGCCGAAGCTGTGCCGATCGAGCTCGAGGTGTTCGTTCACGGCGCCCTGTGTATGAGCGTGTCGGGGCAGTGCTATTTCAGCGCGGTACTCGGTCAGCGGAGCGGAAACCGCGGCCGTTGCGCTCAGCCCTGCCGCCTTCCGTTCTCGGTAAAATCACGCAACGGCTACGCTCTGAGCCTAAAGGATATGAGCGCGGTCAGATATTTGCGCGATATGGAGAGTATTGGAATAGCCTCGGCTAAGATCGAGGGTCGCCTCAAGCGCCCCGAGTATGTCGCCGCGGCAGTTAAGGCCTGCGTCAAGTCGCGCGACGAGGGCTTTGTCGACGAGGAAACCGAGCGCCGGCTCGAGAGCGTTTTCTCGCGCACCGGCTTTACCGACGGCTACTACACCGGAAGGCGCGGCTATGATATGTTCGGATATCGTCGGCGCGACGATGTTACCTCAGCGACCTCAAAGCTGTTTTCGAAGATTCGCGAGGGCTATAAGGACGAGCTTCAGCGTGTACGCGTTGAAGGCAAGTTCACCGCCTTTGAAGGCGAAAAGCCAACACTGACGGTCACGGACGGCTCTCACAGCGTGACCGTCGAGGACGAACAAAGAGCAGAGCAAGCCGTGAGTCGCCCCCTCGACTACGAGAGAGTCCGCTCTCAGATAACCAAAACAGGAGGCACGCCGTATAGCTTTGCCAGCCTTGAAACGGAGCTAGGAGAAAACGTCTCCCTGCCTGTTTCCGCGCTTAACAGACTGCGCAGAAACGCGCTCGACGAGCTTTCTGTTATGCGCGAGCGTGTCAACAATTACAGAATAAACGATATTAAAACAGAAAAACCGACGCCGCATATGTCCGGCTCCGTATCAAGGAGAGCGAGGTTTACCTCGACAAGGCTCGGCGAGGGCTTTAAGGGATTCGAGCTGTGCTTCGTGCCCTTTGACTCCGATCCGTCCGAGGTAAAAAGTCTTATTGACCGCGGCTTTAATATAGGGGCGGAGATCCCCCGCGCGCTGTTTTCGCGCGAAAAAGAGATAATCGACCGTCTCAAAGTCCTTCGGGAGCTTGGAGTGGAGCACGCGCTGTGCAACAATCTCGGCGCGGTATACATCGCCAGTGAGCTGGGAATGAAGATCCACGGCGGCTTCGGGCTCAATTTTACGAATACGCGCGACCTGATATGGGCCGAAAGCTATGGCTTCGAGGACGCTGAGCTGAGCTTTGAGCTGGATTTTGAGCGAATTTCCGCTCTCGGCGGCGACCTTCCGCGCGGAATACTGAGCTTTGGCTATTTGCCGCTCATGCTTACCCGAAACTGCCCGAACCGCAGTGCGGCAAACTCCTGTAAGGGATGTCCGGGCAACTCAAAAATGACGGACAGAATGGGCAAATCCTTCAAATTTTATTGCGACGGGTGCGCCTGCGAGGTCTTGAACTCCGTTACGCTCGATGTGGTTGAGAGGGCGGAGACCGAGCGGTCGCTTGATTTTGCGGTTTTCCGCTACTCTGTGGAAAACTATGTGGAAAACGTGGAAAACGAGGCCCTGATATCCGCATTCAGACTAAAAGAGAAGGAAAAAACGAACGGATTGTATCTTCGTGGAGTATTTTGAAAAATTTTCCAATAGCGAAAAATAGAAAATTCCATATTGGAAGAAAGATAAAAGCCGCGCAAAGACATCTGTTTTTAAGTCCCGTAGGGAATAATTTGATTTTGCAGGAAAAAGTAAACCTCTTGCAAAAATGAGGGAAAATATGGAACTAAATATAAAAAAATTAAGGCCTGACGCAAAGCTCCCGACCCGCGGAAGCGCCGGCTCGGCCGGGCTCGATCTGTACGCGTGCATTGACGAGAAGATCACCCTTAACCCCGGCGATTTGCGGATCATCCCGACCGGCGTCGCTATCGCGCTTCCGGACAGCTCGCTGTGCGCGTTTTTGTACGCGCGCTCGGGACTCGGCGTAAAGCACGGCGTCTGTCTTGCAAACGGGGTCGGCGTTATCGACTCCGACTACCGCGGCGAAATCTGCGCGGGATTGTGCAATGTTGGATCGGAACCCTACACCATCGAGCCCTTCGAGCGGATCGCCCAGATGGTCATTGCTCCGGTGGTGATCCCGACGCTTGTGGAGCGCTCTGAGCTTGACTCGACCCCAAGAGGCGCCGGAGGCTTTGGTTCTACAGGAAAAAACTAATAAAAATCACGCTTTTTGGGAACTACATATTATGACAAATCATTATTGATTTACGCGCTTTAATGGGATATAATTTAACAAAACCGTTTTCGTATGGAAGTGTATGAAAGGAGTAATGACGATGTATTCTTTCTCGAAAGATATCGGAATCGATTTAGGCACCGCTAACACTCTTGTTTGTATAAAGGGTAAGGGGATCGTTATGCGCGAGCCGTCCGTAGTGGCGGTCGATATCCGTAACGACAGCGTGCTCGCGGTAGGCGAGCAGGCTCATGAAATGATTGGCCGTACTCCCGGCTCGATCGTGGCGGTACGTCCCTTAAAGGACGGCGTAATCGCTGATTTTGACATAACCGCGACAATGCTCAAGCATTTTATCAAAAAGGCCGCTAAGCCCGGCTTCTTCTCAAAGCCGAGGATCGTGATCTGTATGCCTACCGGCGTTACCGAGGTCGAGCGCAGAGCGGTCGAGAACGCCGCCGTACAGGCGAGCGGAAGTAAGAATATAACTCTCATAGAGGAACCTATGGCGGCGGCTATAGGCGCCGGAATGCCCGTAGACGAGCCCACAGGCTCTATGGTAGTCGATATCGGAGGCGGTACCTCCGAGGTCGCTGTGATCTCTCTCGGCGATATCGTTACCTCCTGCTCTGTACGAGTAGCCGGAGATAAATTCGACGAGGCTATCACTACCTACATCAAAAAGACCTACAACCTCCTCATAGGAGACCGTACCAGCGAGGAGATCAAGATAAAAATCGGATCGGCTTATCCCTACGATGACGAGCGCGATATGCTCGTAAAGGGCAGAAGCCTCGAGACCGGACTCCCGAAGGATATCACGATAACTGCCGAGGAGATCCGCGACGCTCTCGCCGATCCGCTGATGATCATTGTTGAAGCGGTAAAGACAACCCTCGAGAAAACACCTCCCGAGCTTTCGGCCGATATCATCGACCACGGTATTATGCTCACAGGAGGCGGCGCTATGCTCCGCGGTCTCGACAGACTGATTATGCACGAGACAGGAATGCCCGTACACGTTGCCGAGCGTCCGCTCGACTGCGTAGTCGAGGGAGCCGGAGCGCGTCTGGGCGGCTACAAGGCCGAATACAAGCATAACAGGGAGTAATAGCTTCCATAAAGTTTGTCGATTTCCCTAAAGTTTGCCGATTATGAAAGATTTTTTTGCTTCCAAAAACAACAAAATACTGACATTCACCCTCGTCGCTTTGATTATCCTCGCGATATTCACAGCGGCGGGGCATAATTGGCTTTCCACGGGTTTTAACGCGCTGACTGTCGGATTGTCCTCAGTGACAGCCGCCGGAAGCGAGCAGATCCATCAGAAGAGCTACGACGAGCTCAAGGAAGAAAACGAAAAGCTAAAGCGGGAGGCCGCCGATTTGCGCGCGAAGCTCGTCGATTATTACGACCTTAAGGATGAAAACGCCCGTTTGTGGAAATACTACAAGATAAAGAAGGCGCATAAGGATTTTGAGCTTATGCCGGCCTCTGTAATACGCCGCGACAGCGCCGACGATTTCTACAGCTTTACCGTCGATGTCGGCACGGCCTCCGGAGTTCACGCTCAGGACCCTGTGCTTACCGAAAACGGGCTTGTCGGCTTTATCAGCTCGATAAACGGAGTTACCGCGCGGGTAACGACCGTGCTCTCTCCCGATTTAAAGGCCGGAGCGCGGGTCAAAAAAACCGGCGACAGCGGAGTTGTCTCCGGAAATACCCTCTATGCCGACGACAATCTGACCACACTGACCAAGATCGACGCGAACGCTTCGGTCGAGAAGAACGACATCATCGTAACCTCCGGGATAGGAGGCGTTTATCCCGCCGATCTCGTTATCGGAAAGGTCTCGGAGATCAAATATGATGAGTACGACGCGACCAAATACGCCGTCATAAAGCCCTATGAGGACATAAGAAATGTGACCGATGTGGTTATCATCACCGATTTTAAGAGCAAGGGCGAGGTCGCTAAGAAGATCACGGAGGGCGACTGATGGAGCGCCGTTATACCGTAGTCCGTTATTTTGCGTATTCGCTGGAATACCTTTTACTGTTTATAATCGAGTCAACTCCCGGACTGTTGCCCGAGATTTTCGGCGGAAAGCCAATGCTCCTTATTCCGGCGGCTATAACCGTCGCCCTTCTCGAAAACGAGCTTCCGGCAATGTTTTTCGGCACAGCGGCGGGCATAATCACGGATCTGGCGATCGGCCAGTCGGTAGGATTTTTCGCTTTTACGCTGACAGTGGTGTGCTTTTTCCTCAGCCGGATTTTCCGCGAGTATATGGTCGTAAGCTTTTTGAACGCCTCGGCCTTTATCTCAGCGGTTTCAACCGGCCTGATTTATATATATTTTCTGATATTCCGCGTTTTTTCAGGGGTCGAAAACGCCCTCGCTCTTTTCGCCTCTCACTATATTTCAAGGATAATATACACTATAGCCGCGGGAATCGGTCTGTTTTTTCTTAACAAGGCCATCCACAGAGGTCTCCGATAGATTTCGAAAGCCGCCGGAGGTATACGAATGCTACCCAATGAGGACAAGGAAAAGTTAATACGCGAGAAACAATACATCCGTAAGAGGATCACCATCTGCGCCGTAATCACGGCGGTGATCTTCTGCGGTTTTTTGGCGCGCCTTTTTGTGTGGCAGATCATCGAGGGAAAGGATTACGACAAAATAGCCGTTAACTCTACCGCTTATACGGTCACTACCGACGCGACCCGAGGCGAGATCCTCGACCGCAACGGGGTCGGACTCGCCGTAAACAGCACCGGCTACAGGATAGCCCTCGATAAGCTCTACATCGATGAAAACAAGCTCAACGACACAGTGCTCAAGCTCATAGCTCTCGTCGAGAGCGGCGGCGAGAAATGGATAGACAACCTCCCGATAAGACTGAATTCAAAAAACGAATTTGTCTTTACGAAGCACAGCGCGGATGAGATAAAGACCCTGAAATCCGAGGAATATCTCGGCTTAAAGAACGGCGATACGGCCGAAAAATGCGTCCGTCTGCTCGCCGAAAGATATGAGGTGAAGGGCATTGCCGACAGGAGCAAGCTCAGAAACCTTTTGTCCGTGCGCTATAATATGGAGCGCAACTACTTTTCAAACACTAACCAGTATATTTTCGCTACAGACATAAGCTCAGATATGGTCGCGGTAGTCAGCGAAAATACCCAGAGCTTAAAGGGAGTCGATATCCAGACTTACCTCTCGCGCTATAATCCAAAGGGAACACTCGCTCCGCATCTTCTCGGCGCGCTCGGCCGCATAAATCAGGAGGAATACGAGCAAAAGCAGAGCGAGGGCAAGGATTACGGCTACAACGACTATATCGGCAAGTTCGGGCTTGAATACGCCTTTGAGGACGAGCTTAAGGGAGTAGGCGGCGAGAGAATCGTCCGCAAAAACGCCGAGGGCAACGTCACCGGAGTGGTTCAGTCGATCGCCGCAAAGCCCGGCAATACCCTGTGCCTTACTATAGACAGCGAGCTCCAGCGCACGGCGGTCAAGTCGCTCGCCGATCAGGTTCAGGCGGCAAGGGCGAACGGTCTAACCGAAGCCGCCTACGAGGGAGCCGGACACGGCGAGGACTGCGAGACCGGAGCTGTGGTAATGCTGGATGTGCGCGACTTCGGCGTGCTGGCTTCCGCCTCGTACCCGACCTACGACTTAAACAGGTACTCTGACTACGGAAAGTATTATGTTAAGCTCGCCACAGATAAAACCGCTCCTATGTACAACCGCGCATTTGTGGGCTCCTTTGCTCCCGGCTCTGTGTTTAAGCCCTGCGTAGCGGCGGCAGCTCTCGAGGAGGGCGTTATCAATACCGGCACGCACATAACCTGTACAAAATACTACAACTACTACCCCTCAAATCCTGTGGCCTGTATGGGAACCCACGGCTCGATCGATCTCGACGAAGCCATTACCCACAGCTGTAACTACTTTTTTGCCGAAACGGGACGTCTGCTCGGCATAAATACAATGTACCTCTACGCCGAAAAATTCGGACTCGGCGAGAAAACCGGCCTTGAGGTAGGGGAGAGCAGTGGCTTCCTCGCCGGACGCGACAGTACTACCTGGCAGGACGGAAACACCGTTCAGGCCGCTATCGGCCAGTCGGACAACGCCTTTACTCCGGTGCAGCTCGCGACATACGCGGCAACAATCGCAAACAACGGAACCCGGCTCAAAACCCATATCGTCAAGGAGATCAAGGATTACGAGCGCACAAAGACAGTATATAAATACAACTCAAAAAAGCCCGAGGTAATGAGTACCTCAGGCGTATCAGGCGAAAATCTCAGGGCGGTACAGCGCGCTATGCTCGACGTAACGACCTCAACCGGCGGAACAGCCTACTCGGTATTCGGCAACTACAAGGTAAAGGTCGCCGCCAAAACCGGAACAGCCGAAAACGCCGGCTCCGACCACACGGTTTTTATATGCTATGCGCCATATGACAAGCCGAAGGTCGCCGTAGCCGTCGTGCTGGAGCACGGAGCCTACGGCCGGTACAGTATGGGGGTAGCCAAAGCGTTGCTGGATAAGTATTTTTCGATTCACAAACCATAAACAGACAAGGGGCTGTCGCAGAATTCGCGACAGCCCCTTTTTCTGTTCTAATAATTCAAGGATGAAAAATGATCCAATATATTTGGCGTTATTTGAGTTTAATAATAACCGTACTATTTGTTGTTTTCGGTTTGTATTTTGAGTTGCCCTTGACGGAGATTTTTACTTTGATTTTATAAGTTCCCTTCTTGGCCTGCTTCCATTTTTTGATTGTAAGAGTGCCCTTTGAGCTGAGTTTAAGGTATTTTTTGATAGCCTTTTTAGCGCTCGTTATCTTTATGCTCACCTTGCCCTGAGCGTTTTTGATTGTAAGCGGTTTGACCTTCTGAGCTTTTTTCCTGAGCTTTTTGAGCTGGACTGTCTTGGCTTTTGTCGTAACCTTAATAGGATTGGCGCTCTTTTTAACGGCGACAGAGTTTTGATTTGTCGCCTGATCCCTGTTTTCGTTTATGGTAAACGCCTTGATTTTAGCGTTTCCGAATTTTACTATCTGTGCTATATCGAGATTCTCGTTCAATTCCTTCGGCGTAGTCCAGTTGCCGTCGAGACGTACATAGGTCTCACCGTCGTTACATACGACTATATTTTTCGAGCCTGATCCGACTGAGATCTTATCGCTGTCAAATACCGTTTCAAGATTCAGATAGGAAACATCGGCGTCCGTGCCTTTATCGTATGACGTTGTATTCTGCACGATCGCGAATTTTTGACCTTTTTCGAGATTAATTTCCTCGTTTAGCTTAATCGTATGGAATCCGGCAAACTTGATTTTATCCTCGGAGGTATAAGCGAGGGTGCCCTGTGTGGGCTCGCTTTCGTTGCCGTTAAGCATATAAATATCTGTTTTTACAACGGAGTCAGTCGCGTTGGTATAAGCCGAAAAAGCTTTAAGCTTTTCCTTTCCGTTTGCCGTAAATACATTGCTTACGAGGGTTCCCGTATCGGCTGTACGCAGAGATAATCTTAAGTCGTCGTTACTTATGGCGTAATCGTACTGATAGTTGTTGTCGTAGTCGTAGCCGTCGTCGGCGATATCGACATTATACGCTTCATATGTGCCCATCGAACGGTCGCAGTAATAAATCCAGAAGAATCCAGTTCCTCTGTCTTTACTGTCGCGAATTCCGAACTCATACTGATATTTATTCTCGATATACGGATTCTTTTTCTTCAGCTCCTCAAGCGAGGTGTTTCTCTCTTTATAGTAGGCCTGTGTGTCGGCGTAGGTCATACCCATTATTCCCTTGCGGTCGACGTCCCAGTTTTTGTAAATGGACTTCATATAGTCATAGCTTCCGAATGTGTTTTTAACGAGCCACGCTCCGTCCTCCGTAGGAGTGGTTTTTCCCATTCCGACATAATTGTCCTTTGAAAAATTATCATCCCAGCCGACTATCAAAGCCGCGTGGTTTGTGAGATTGTTTTCTCTGCTGCAGTAGAACGTTTCGGCCATTCCGTCCCCTGACGCGTCGTACGACATATGAACCGCGCCGTAATCAAGCAGAGCCTGTTTTATGATACTTATCGACTTTTTATTACTGCTTTCCCACTTACGGGTTCCGGCCAGGTTGTCTGAGCTGAAATTAGAGGTTGGAGGCAGCATGAAACTGTCTGTAACCCTCGGAGCTTTGTCAAAGGATTTTCCGCTCATTTCATCGGGAAGCTCCCACGATTTGTTTTTGGTAAGGTCATTAATAGTTCCGCTCCATCCGTTAGGCTGATGAGGAACCTTAGATTCCTTAAAGACGCCTCTCCATGCGGTAAACATCGTTTCGCTGTACGAGAGTAATCCTCCTACATTAAAGCGGGCGATCCCATTATCAGGGAAAACGCAGCCCTCTCCCGCCTGCGAGGGGTTTTCTTCAGCCTTAAGTCCCTCTCCGAAAAACCACGCTACGGCTCTCGGAGAATAAAGAACCTTATTCTTAAGTCCGCTTAAAACAGGCGCTTCGAACGCTTTACTGTCAATGCTTCCGTCAGGATTATTTATGCGGCTCTTAGCCTTTAAGGTTGCGCTCTCAAGCATACCTATCGTCGCCTGAGCCCAGCAGTCGCCGATAGGCTTCTGGTATCTCGGAGTGGTACACTGGTTTATATTTGTGAGGAAATAACGCGGGATGCTGTCGGCTTTACTTGTATCGTAATCGGTACAGTCAAGGTCGCCGTATATCATCTCCTGTAAAATAGGAGCGGAGTACGATTTATTAAGATGAATGGCGTCCGCGTAATCCTTATCGTCACTCACCTTATCGCCGTTGAAGTCAAAGATAACGGAGCTGGTATCTTTTGCCGAAACGCTTACAGAATACATCGAAGTGAATCCTGTCAGTAACGTAGCGCTTAGCGCTACGCTTATAATTTTTCTTATGAAATTCATATTATCCTCCTTGAATATTTAACGCTTCCTTTTTACTGTATAAAAATGCAAATTAACTTGATATGGCGGACGCTCTTTCCTGTTAGTTATCAAACACGATACTCAAAATCTTATTCGGGATCTGTTCTACCAGCGACAAGCCGCGCGTGGTGTTTGAAGCGGCGAACAAATACACGTCGCGGTCGGTATTGATATAATCCACCGCGCCGAAGTGGGGCTCCATTTGCCCAACGTGACCAACTCCGCCGAAAGGCATCTGCCAAAGACCGTAGGTGTATCCGTTTGGGCTGTTCGGGTTCGGGTTTCCCGTGAGCTCTTTGTAGCCGTCAGCCGAAATGATCTTTCCCGAGCTGAGGCCGCGCATCCACTTGTCCATATCGGCGGCATTAGTTACTATGTCGCCGCAGCCTCTTGCCGGACCCGGGAAAGAGGTCTCGGACATCAGCTCGGTTTTCGAGAGCGCCGACGCCCAGTCGTTATCCTCGGGTATTTCTTCTATAAAGCCCGTGCGTTCCATTTCTAAGGGCTCAAAAAAGTTTTTTCTGAGAAAATCATGATATGAAACGCCGCTTATCTTATAAACTATATCCGCAAGCAGGAAGTAGTTGGAGTTGGAATACTCGTAGCTGCTGCCCGGCTTAAAATCCAGCGCCTCGGCGAACATCGCTTTCCTGATTGTCTTGATGTTTTCCGCTTCGTCCGTTCCCAGCATGGACGGCTCCAAAAACATATTGTAATTGGGTATGCCGGAGCTCATTGTAAGAAGGTCTTTGACCGTGATATTTTTGCCGTGCCTGTATTCGGGATAGTATTTGTTAAGCGTATCGTCTGCGCTGAGCTTGTTTTCGCCGCAGAGCTTCATAACGGCGGCGGCGCAGAATTGTTTTGACACCGATGCGACAGGCAGAGAAGAATCTATGGTGAGCGGCTTGCCGTTTTCATCGTCGCCGTCGGCATACTGGTAGATCACACCGTCGCCCTTTGACAGCTGCAAAACGCCTTTGAATTCTTCTTTTGCCAGAGCTTTATCAAGCCGTGCCTTGATATCTTCGGCAAGCGTCTCCTGCGCCGCGTCGGTTGCGGAAACCTCTGCAGTTGCCGAGCTTTCGGCTGACTTTGTGCCGCAACCTGCAAACGCAAGCGCCATAACTGCGCTCAATACAAATGCTGTTAGCTTTTTCATAATGGCTCTCCTTTTTGGCACTTATTCTTTGTACTTATATAATAAACAGTTGCCTGACAAATATCAAGCAACTGTTTAATTGTTAATTCAACAGATGAACGGATAAAACAACCGTAAGTTTAAAAAATCGGCTTTTCTCTATCACAAAAACCAAAAGTCGGATATTCACATCCTTTGGCGATTTCGTCAGCGTAGCAAAAAAGCGGCAGCACGTTTGCCTCAAAGCGGATGATATAAGAGTTGATCTCCCCGTCGAGTGAAGCGATCTTCATTGGGTGTACGATGTTTTTGTCGCAAAGCGTTTTCATACACCGCTCAACATCGCTCATATCCAACCCCGTCCCCTTGCTGATGAGCGGCGCGGTAACAGGAATATTTGACACCGTATATAGATAAAAGAAGATCTTCAGTATCTTTTTGTCCGCAAAAAGCGCGAAAACCTGCCTGAGAGCGTCCTCGCTTTCGAAATGCGAGAGCATGCTGTCGTCATGCGGACGCACCATCAGAAAAAAATAGCGAAATTCGTTTGATATTTTAGCCAAAGTCATACCGTCGTCGCGCAGGATCTTGGCCAGAAACTCAACGGTATGATCGCTTTTTGCCGTGGAATGATCGGTGAATGGCTCGGGAAAATTCTCCGAGATATTTTCATTGCCCGTCAAACCCACAATGAATGACCAGCAATAGTTGAAAGCACTGCGAAAAGCCTCGTAGCCCGACATTTTGCACAGCTTTTTGGAGAGCATAATCTGGGTATCCTGCTCCTCTCTGCCGAAAAGCGCGTCAATGCTTACGCTAAGCGCGTCGGCAAGCTGAGGCAGAATCTCCGCGTCCGGCGTTCCTCCGCGCTCCCATTTGGAAACCGCCTGCGTCGTGACGCCGATAATGTTTCCAAGCTTCTCCTGAGTATATCCCTTTTGCACACGGTATTTTTTGATTTGCTCTCCGATAACGCTCATTTTCAACCCTCCGTTGATTATCTGATCCTATTGTATCAAAACACAGTGCGTTTGTCCATACTGTTTTACGTAATAAAAAAGCAGGCAATACCGCGTGATTCGTACGGTATTGCCTGATAGCTAATTATTTCTCGAATACGGCGCCGGTGGAGCCGGAGGTTACGAGCTTAGCGTAACGCTTGAGGTAGCCGGTGAGGTTCTGCTCGGGAGCTTTGTAGTTTTTGCGACGTTCCTCAATAACGGCGTCGTCAACGTGGAGCTTGAGCTCGCGGCTGGAGATATCTACGGTAACGGTGTCGCCTTCCTCGATAAGTCCGATAAGACCGCCGGAGGCCGCCTCAGGGCTTACGTGGCCGACAGCCGCGCCTCTTGTCGCTCCGCTGAAGCGTCCGTCTGTAATGAGCGAGACGGAGGAATCGAGTCCCATTCCTGCGAGGGCAGAGGTCGGAGCGAGCATTTCTCTCATTCCGGGGCCGCCCTTCGGACCCTCGTAGCGGATAACAACAACGTCGCCGGGGTTGATTTTACCGCCGTAGATCGCCTCGCAGGCGCTCTCTTCGCTGTCAAATACGCGAGCCGGGCCGGTGTTCTTCATCATTTCGGGAGCAACCGCGCCCTGCTTGACAACCGCGCCGTCGGGAGCGATGTTGCCAAAGAGGATCGCGATACCGCCGTCGGCTCTGAGCGGGTTTTCAACTGTATGGATAACCTCGCCGTCCGGAGCCGGAGCGTTGGCGATGCGCTCGCCTACCGTACCCTTAACGGTTATGCAGTCTGTGTTGATGATGCCCTTCTTCGAGAGCTCCTTCATAACAGCCGGGATACCGCCCTTTTCGTTTAGGTCGGTAATGAAGATCTTGCCGGCAGGGTTTAGCTTACAAATCTGCGGAGTGGTTTTGCTTATTTCGTCGATCACGCGGATGTCAACCGGAACCTCGGCCTCGTAGGCTATAGCGAGAAGGTGAAGAACCGTGTTGCTCGAGCAGCCGAGAGCCATCTCGCAGCGCAGAGCGTTTTCGAAGCTTTCCTTTGTGATGATATCGCGCGGACGGATATCCTTCTTAAGAAGCTCCATGACAGTTTCGCCTGCCTCCTGAGCGAGAGCTCGTCTCGCGCCCGAAATCGCCGGACGGGTGCCGTTTCCGGGCAGTCCCATTCCAATAGCTTCGGTGAGGCAGTTCATAGAGTTTGCCGTGTACATACCCGAGCAGGAGCCGCAGGTAGGACATGCGTGGTTTTCATATTCTGTGAGCTCCTCGTCGGTGATTTTTCCGGCAGCGTGAGCTCCAACATACTCAAACATCTCGGAAAGGCCAAAGCGCTCGCCCTTGTACTCGCCGGGCAGCATCGGGCCTCCCGATACAAAAACAGCGGGAAGGTTGAGCCTGCATGCGGCAAGGAGCATTCCGGGAACGACCTTATCGCAGTTCGGGATAAAAACGATCGCGTCGAGAGGATGGGCTGTGAGCATGACCTCGATAGAGTCGGCGATGAGCTCGCGCGAGCAAAGGCTGTATTTCATACCCTTGTGGTTCATAGCGAGTCCGTCGCAAACGCCGATAGTGTTGAACTCAAAGGGTACGCCTCCGGCGTTGCGGATTCCGTCCATAACCTTCTCTGAAATGTCGTTAAGGTGTTTGTGGCCGGGAATATAG
The DNA here is from genome assembly GCA_902773155.1 of uncultured Ruminococcus sp. Classification (GTDB taxonomy): domain Bacteria; phylum Bacillota; class Clostridia; order Oscillospirales; family Acutalibacteraceae; genus Ruminococcoides. The sequence goes on along the minus strand of CACYDK010000101.1, from coordinate 488 downwards.
TCGCTCTTTGAGTTAACCACAGCCACGAACGGGCGGCTGATTTCGGCGTCGGTAAGACCGAGAGCCTTCAGGAGCGATCTCTGCGGGGCACGGGTAGCGCCCGTTTTCATTAAATCAGATCTCATTGTTGATACTTCCTTTTGTACAATATTTGCACTAATTGTACCACTATACGTTTTTGATTTCAATATCTATCTTTAATTTCATCCGAAAAACAGTAGCAAATTGATGTTTTTTAAAAAAATAGCTTTACATTTCATTTACCTTGAGTTATAATAAGCGTTGTTATGGGGGTATAGCTTAGATGGTAGCCCAACCGACTGGCTTACGCACCACAAAACAATTTACAATTTCATACAATTGACAAGGGCCATTAGCTCAGCTGGGAGCCCGACCGGGTTGCTTACGCACCCCAAAACGTTTTACAATTTCATACATTTGACAAGGGCCATTAGCTCAGCTGGGAGCCCGACCGGGTTGCTTACGCA
>CACYDK010000100.1 GCA_902773155.1 uncultured Ruminococcus sp. | reverse complement strand
TCTTTATATTCCTCTATCGCTCCTACATTGACAGTTCCCAAGCCCCTGATTTTATTCTTTAGGGTGTTAAGCCTGGACTTAGCCTCCGTAATGTTTTCGATTTCGATAGAAATATCTTCGGCCTCATTTTTGGTAAGCTGATACTCCTCCCATAACTTGGCTATGATATTGTCATATTCCTTACGGAGATTAATGCTTCTCTCCTCGAGCTTCGCTAGCTCTCGGCCGGCAAGCTCGCGCTCGTTATTCTTTTCTCTTTCTAGCGCTCTTAGCTCTGCGCTTCGCTTTTCTGAATCAGCTTTGCGAAGGTTGATCGCTTCGATATCAGCGTTTAGCTTTTCGTTTTTCTTTTTCAGCGCGGCTATATCGTCCGTAAGTGATTCAATAAGGCTTTCGGCGTCTTTAATACGCTCGCTGAAGGCGCCGATCTCCGAACGGATCTCAGCCTTACGGTTTTCACGAGCCTCGCCGGAGCTCATAGCGAAAGCGATTTCAGAATTATAGGATTCAATATCCTTCTCTGCTGTAACGATCTCGAGTCTGATATCCTGTAAAAGCTCGGACATCTTTTCTCTTTTCTCCGTAAGCTTTGTACGATTGCCGGTGATCTCATTAAGTTGAGCTTCATATTCTGAAATAGACCAGTTTATATCGTCGAGAATTTCCTTCGCTTTCTTTTCGTCAACCTGATATTTTTCTATTTTTTGCTTACCCTCTTCTATCTCACGTTCAGCGGTTTCAATCGACTCCCTCTGAGCGTTAAGCTCATTTTCACAGGCCTTAGCCTCAGTCAGAATTCTGATTCTCTCCTGCTCAGCCTTTGACAAATCCGCTCTTGTACCGAGAAGTTCTCCTTCTATAGCGGAATAATCGCTTTGAGCTTTCTCAAATTCCTTTAACGCCTGAGAGGACTTCTCCTTAAGAAGGTCAGCCTTATGCTTATTGTCGGCAATTTCGCTTGCTCTTGATAAAAGTCCGGTTTTACGTCCGAGCGAGCCTCCGGTCAGGGAGCCTCCGGCGTTTACGACCTGCCCGTCGAGAGTTACGATTTTAAAGCGATAACCGTATTTTTTTGCTATTACAGTTGCCGCGTTCAAATCCTCGGCAATTACAATTCGTCCAAGCAGAGATTTTAAAATATCCTTATACTCGTCCTTACAAAAACACAAATCAGAAGCGATTCCTACAAAACCGTAGCAACCGTCAAGATCGTTTTCACGAAGCTCCTTTGAACGAATAGTATTCATCGGCAGGAAGGTAGCCCGTCCTCCGTCGCGCTTTTTAAGATAAGCAATCGCGCTTTTGGCGTCCTGTTCGGTTGAGGTAACGATATTCTGCATAGCAGCTCCAAGAGCGATTTCTATAGCTACTGCATACTCAGTCGGAACCTCGATAATTCTGGATACAGGGCCTCTAATACCCTTTAGTTTCCCGTTTTCGGAGGCCTGTATTACGTGTTTTACGGAATAGGAAAAACCTTCAAGATTCCTCTCTAAGTCCTCCAAAAACTTAATTCTGCGTAGAATCTCGTTTATATCAAGAGTGATTGAATCGGCTTTTGCGCGCAACTCGTCGCGCTTTTTTCCACGTGAATTAAGCTTTAGCTCCAGGCCCTTTATTGAATTGTTGAGACCTTCGACAGTTATATTGATTTCTTCAATTTGTTTTTTATAATCATCGGACATTTCCGCAGTAAGCTGATACTGTTCCTTCTTATCGGAAATTACGCCCTTAAGATTCTCGATTCTTGATTTAATCTCAGAGACCGAGGTAACGCTGGTCATCTGAGTAACTCTTGCGTCGGCGGATTTAGCGGTCAGCTCGGAAAGCTTAAGGCTCAAAGCCTGGATTTTATCTCCGCTTCTACTGGAATCTGTATTAACTGTATTCAGCTTATCGGAGGTTGAATCATACAGCTTTTTCTTTTCTTCTATCTTTTCCTCGAGCTCAATAATCCTTTTTTTCTTCTCTTCGATCTCGTTTAACGCGACCTCAGCGTCTGTATCGACTTTTTCGATTTCACCTTCAAGGCGACTGATATTATCTCTGATATGACTGATATCGTTTTCCGCTACGGAGACCGATGATCTCTTGGAGTTGATTTCCGCGAGAACATCGTTCATTTTAGCTCTGATCGACTCGATCTCAGATGAACATTCGCCGTTTTGAAGATAAATACGTTCTACCTCATCCTGAATATCAGCGAGAACCTTGTCAGCGTTTTCATGCTGGAGGCGAGCGATCTCTATCTTGTCCTCTTCCTCTTTTAGGACTTTGTTACTGTTGTTGAGAGTATTAACCCATAATGCAATCTCAATATCCTTTTTCTCAGAGGAATATTCCAAAAACTTTTCAGCCTTTTCGGATTGCTTTTTCAAAGGTTCTACTCTTTCCTCGAGGTCTGAAACGATATCCCTGAGACGAAGAAGATTATCCTCTGTATTTTTCAGTCTGCGTTCCGATTCGATTTTCTTATACCTATATCTGGAGATACCTGCGGCTTCTTCAAAGATCTCGCGTCTGTCCTCGCTCTTTGAGGATACGATGCTGTCGATTTTGCCCTGACTGATCATCGAATAGCCGTCTCTGCCGAGTCCGGTGTCCATAAAGAGCTCGTTTATATCCTTAAGTCGAACCTGGCTACCGTTTATCAGGTATTCGCTGTCTCCGCTTCTGTAGTATCGGCGTGTTACTGCGATATCGTCGCCGTCAAACTGTAAGAATCTGTCCTTGTTCTCAATATTGATCGTTACCTCTGCGTATCCCAGCGCTTTTCTGTCGTCGGTGCCGTTGAATACAACATCCTCCATCTTGGAACAGCGCAAACTTTTGGTGGACTGTTCACCCAGAACCCAGCGGATAGCGTCGGTAATATTGCTCTTACCCGAACCGTTAGGACCCACAACTGAGGTCATTCCTGTATCGAAGGTTAATTTTGTTTTATCCGGAAATGTTTTAAAGCCCTGTATTTCGAGGGATTTTAACAGCATCTCATCACCTGTGCTCTTTAACTACTATATCATATTTATCCAGAGAAGGATCCTTTATATAATGAATATTATATCCATTCTTCTCAAGATACAGTAGATTACTTCTTTTTTGACCGATCGCCTTTGATAAAGACGATGGATTAACGATTATATCAATTTCCTTATTGTCCACGAATTGAAGCTTTTGGATCATTTTGTTGAAAAATATACGATTCTCACAAAGCTCCTTAAACGCCGGATGATAATTTCGGGCGACGTCGTTTTCCGCGAGGGAATCGCTGTAATGAAGCCCGACTCTGATCACATCGATTTTTTCATCATAAAACATCAAAAGGAGCTTAGATACAAGCTCAACTGATTCTTCAAGAGAATAAGGCGTGTAAAGACCTTCGGAATAATAACGAAAAAGGTCAGTCCCGCGCATAATTACAGTTGGATAAATCCGCACGCAATCAGGCCTAATGGAGATAAACCGGCGTGCTGTTCCGATATCCTTTTCTGCGTCGGACATAAAAAGTCCGGTCATCATCTGCAATCCGAGTTTAAAGCCGTAGGATTTAATCAGCTCGGAAGATTTTACGACATCCTCACTGCTATGTCCTCTTGAATTGGCGGCAAGGACTTCATCATTCATAGACTGTGCGCCGAGCTCTATGGTTTTTACAGAATATTTCTTAAGAAGAACTAAAATCTCATCGTCAATATAATCCGGTCTGGTCGATAATCTTATTCCTGAGAAATACTCTGTATAAGGTTTAGCGGCTTCTAAAAGCGATAACATATATTCCCTGTCGATAGCGGTAAAGCTTCCTCCGAAAAAAGCTATTTCATGTTCTCGGGCTCTGTCGCCTAAGTCTCGAAGAGCTTTTTCAAGAGTGTTTTTAACTTCAAGCGCGGTCGGCTGATATATCTGACCGGTTATCTCGCGCTGGTTACAAAAGGAACACTGATGAGGACAACCGTTATGCGGAATAAAAATCGCGATATTTCCGTGTTTAATAACCCATCAACTCCAAGGCTTCTCTAGCCGCGTTTTGTTCGGCTTCTTTTTTACTGCGTCCGCCGCCTTTTCCGATAACATTACTGTTTAACAATACCTCAAACACAAAATGCTTATCGTGATCCGGCCCGGTTTCGGAAACGAGCCTATAGGAGATCATCTCACCGGGATTCTTCTGTACGATTTCTTGCAGAGTGGTTTTATAATCCTTAAAAGGCTTCTGACTTCTGTTTTTTATCTCCGGGATGATAAAGCGCAAAATATGCTTGGAAGCCGGCTCCATTCCTCCATCGAGATAAATCGCGGCGATCACCGCTTCGAACGCGTCTGAAACAATTGAAGCGCGCTCGGCACCTCCGCCATTCTTTTCACCTTTTGAAAGCAAAAGGAAATCGCCGAGATGTATTTCTTTACCGAATTTAAAAAGGGCTTTTTCACAAACCAGCGACGCTCTGAGCTTTGTGAGCTCGCCCTCAGGAAGATTGGGGCAATTATTAAAAATATAATCTGCGACAACAACAGACAAAACTGCGTCGCCTAAAAACTCAAGTCGTTCGTTACAAACAGCCTTTTTATCCTTATGCTCGTTAGCGTATGATGAATGCGTGAGCGCCTCAGTAAGTAAATTCTTATTTTTGAATTTGTATCCCAGTATTCTTTCAAAATCTGTCATTTACTTTCCTACCGCCTTAGCAATTTCGTCAATAACATTGGCTTCCACATAATTCTTTGTAAGCCTAAGCGCGTTCTTAATAGTTTTTGCTTTAGCGCTTCCGTGAGCCTTGAAAACAGGCTTAGCTGTTCCCATGATCGGCGCTCCGCCGTACTCGTGGTAATCGAATTCCTTTACCATGGCTTTTAAGTCGCTCATCACAAGACCGGCCGCAAGCTTGCTCTTAACATTTTTTGTGAACAGCTCCTTGACCTTGCCCATAAGAGCCTTAGCAACTCCCTCGTAGGTTTTAAGAACCATA
>CACYDK010000099.1 GCA_902773155.1 uncultured Ruminococcus sp. | reverse complement strand
TTCTTGGGAGCGTCAGACTCAGCGTTTCTGTAAACAGCGATGATGTCGCCGGGGGTGGTGTCCTTGGAGCCGAGACCGTATCTGCCGCCATAAACCTTGACGCCGGCAAATTCGGAATCGTTGAGAGCAGCCAGAACATCCAGATAGAGGGGTTCGCCGATGGAACCGGGCTCCTTGGTTCTGTCGAGAACGGAGATGGTCTTGACAGTCTTGGGCAGCTCGGAGGTCATGTAGGAACCAACGAAGGGACGATACAGTCTTACCTTGAGCAGACCGACCTTCTCGCCGGCAGCGTTGAGGTAATCAACAACTTCCTCTGCGCAGTCGCAGACGGAACCCATGGCAACGATCACGTGCTCTGCGTCAGCAGCGCCGTAGTAGTTGAAGGGCTTGTAGTCGGTGCCGATCTTGGCGTTGACCTTGTTCATGTAGTCAACAACGACCTCGGGGACCGCGTCGTAGTACTTGTTACAAGCCTCGCGAGCCTGGAAGAAGATGTCGTCGTTCTGAGCGGTACCTCTGGTAACGGGGTGCTCGGGGTTTAGGGCGCGTCTTCTGAACGCCTCAACGGCGTCGTGGTCGAGCATCTCGTCGAGATCCTCATAGTCCCATACCTCGATCTTCTGAACCTCGTGAGAGGTGCGGAAGCCGTCAAAGAAGTGCATAAAGGGAACTCTGCCCTTGATAGCGGCCAGGTGAGCTACAGCTGTGAGATCCATACACTCCTGGGGAGAGTTGGAGCAGAGCATCGCGAAGCCGGTCTGACGGCAGGCGTAGATATCGGAGTGGTCTCCGAAAATGGACAGAGCGTGGGCTGTGAGCGCACGGGCGGAAACGTGGATAACTCCGGGGAGCAGCTCGCCCGCAATCTTATACATATTCGGGATCATAAGTAAGAGACCCTGAGAGGCTGTATAAGTTGTTGTGAGAGCGCCGGCGGCGAGAGAGCCGTGAACAGCGCCGGAAGCGCCTCCCTCGGACTGCATCTCAGTTACCTGAACAGTGCGTCCGAAAAGGTTTTTCTTTCCGTTAGCGGAATCGTTATCGGTAACGTCGGCCATTACGGAAGAAGGTGTGATAGGATAGATAGCCGCAACGTCGGTGAACGCATATGAAGCGTGGGCAACAGCGGTGTTACCATCCATGGTTTTCATTTTTCTTGCCATAGGTTTTCCTCCTTGTATAAAAAGCAAAGATATGATGACTCATAAAATTACTCATAATATCACATTAAATATTATCACTTTTTGTGCGAAAAGTAAAGTATTTGTCCGACTTTTTTATAAGTTTTTTATTATATCGCCGCAAGGCGGAAAACACGTTTTAAAAAGCCGCGGCCGGCGGTTATTCTCGGGGTATTCGCAAAAGCGCATTGACGAACCGGAGCTTGTGTATTATAATCTAATCCGGAGGTATATATTAATGAAAAGACTTCTTTGCATAATCATCTGCGCGAGCATCGCCGCGCTGAGCGCCGGGCAGTGCTCCGCGCTCGGAACCCTCAGCGGGTCTCGCGTCAGCTTTAAGGACGGCTACGAGGTAAAATGCGGAAAATATCTCGTGACCGCCGCCGTAAACACAAAAACCTCAAAGGTAAAATACTACCGCACCGATCTAAACGGAAAAAAAGCCGCGCTCATAGCCGCTTCAAAAAGCTTCTCCGGCGTTCCGCTCGCCGAGTACGACGGCGCTGTTTACTACCGCAAGGCTCAGAAAATCTACTCCTACGACCCCGAAAGCGACGCCTCGGAGCTGTTTTTCAGCCGTGCAAAGGATGAGAAATTCGCTATGCTCGGGATCTGTCCCTCGGGAATAATTCTGTCGGACTCAAAAAACAATATCATTCTCAGACGCTTCGACGGCAGCGAATCCGAGATCGTAAAGAACTCAAAGAGCAAGGCCGGGGGTCGGTATAACTTCCTCGGAGCTACGGACGAGTATATTTTTACGTTCCGCGCCGAGAAAAAATCCGCCGGAAGATACCTCTGCCGCGTATTCAGATATTCCCCCGAGGACGAAACGAGCGAAAAGACGTCCGAATTCAAAACCGTAAGTAAGCCCGGAGCGCTCCCCTCTGCCGGAAGCTTTCACACCTTTAAAACAAAGCTCCTCTTTACGGCCGGGGCTACGAGCTCAAAGGGAGTTTATAAGGGCGCGGTTTACTCGATGAACACCGACGGCTCCGGGGCGAAAACGCTAAAGGAGAACGTCACCGAGACCCTGACGCCGGGAGACAACCACGTTTTCCTTATCTCCACTGACAGCAGGGATAATTTTATCATCAACAAAATCACTCCCAAGGGCAAGGTGAAAACCGCAGTAAAATACGGCGACGAGAATATTCCCGTGATCACCTACACGACCGAAACCGACCGCGCGCTTGCGATCAAAACCGGCAGCGATTATTATTACTTCGATACCTACGCGCTTTCGGGCGTAAAAAAACAGGCCGGAAAAAAGCTTATCAGCGCTAAATCGGTCGCCGAGCCCTCTGACGTGGGAAATCTCTACATCGGGGCGCATATCTACGACAGCGTCGGCGACGTTGTGAGTCTCAGCTACTCCGTCTATTGCTACGATCACAACGGAAATTACGTCAAAACCGCCCGCTGTAAAACCTATCTTGTAAACGTAAAAACCGGTAAGAAAACCCTTTTTGACTGACACGAAAGGAAAAGCTATGGCAGAATGGACTGAAATAAGAATCATCATCAACGCCGACGACGCCGACAAGGCCTCGGATATTGCGAATATGGTCGTCCCGTACGGGATATATATCGAGGACTATTCCGAGCTCGAAAAGCAGGTGCGCGACATCGCTCATATCGACCTTATCGACGAGGATCTGCTCAAAAAAGACCGAAACCGCGCCCTGATCCACATCTACCTCGAGCCCGGCGTAAACCCCGCCGAGAGCATCGCTTTCCTCAGCGAGCGGCTGAACAGCGAGGGCGTCGCCCATACAATCGAAACAGACAAGACCCTTGAGGAGGACTGGCGCAACAACTGGAAGCAGTATTTCCATCCCACTCCGGTCGGCAAACGCCTTATGATAAAGCCCACATGGCGCGACGACGTCGATCCCGAGGGAAGAGCCGTTCTCAACATCGACCCGGGGCTCGCCTTCGGGACCGGCAGCCACGAGACCACGCGGCTCTGCCTCGAGACGGTCGAGCGCTATCTTAAGCCCGGCGATACGGTGCTCGACGTGGGCTGCGGAAGCGGGATCCTGGCGATCGCCTCGCTTCTGCTCGGAGCGCAAAGCGCCGTAGGGGTCGACATCGACGAGACCGCCGTGCGCACCGCCGAGGAAAACGCCGAGCTGAACGGCCTTTCCGAACGCTTTACCGCTATCCACGGCGACCTCACCGAAAAGGTCAGCGGAAAATATGACCTCGTCGTCGCGAATATCGTCGCCGACGCGATCAAAATCCTCTCAAAGGGGATACGCGGATTTATGAACCCCGACTCGGTCTATATAATGAGCGGAATCATCGACACCCGGGGCGACGAGGTAGCCGAAGAGGTCGGCAAATATTTTGATATCATCGAAAGGGTCGAGGACAACGGCTGGGTTTGTCTCGCCGCTAAAATTCCGGGCTGATCGTCATACAGCCGTCACAATCGCAATATATAATTGTCAGCGATCGGCGCGCCGCAGATCATACGGCGACGCTCAAAAATAAAAAATTTCGGAGGTCATTATGAAAAAGAAAAACACTGCGCGCGATAACGTAAATCTGTTCTTTTCGGCGTTTCTGATCATCGCCTACATAATCTGCGGCTATTTCTTCGCCAGCTTCGCCTCGGCCATTGCCGGAGAGCTCGGCAAAAATCTTGTAACCGCCGCGATTTTCGCTGTTTTCGGTCTGCTCGTTTTCTACGCCACAAGAGTCGGCGAGGGCAAAACCGTGAAGCGTTTCAGCATAGTTACGCTGATCGTGCTCGATATCCCCGCGCTTTACATCATTCTCGCGTTCGCGATTTCGGCGTTCCCGTTCCACACGGAGCTCGCTTCCGCTCCCGTAGTCGCGTATTTGGCGGCGGTCGCCTTAGGTTACGCCGTGCCCTACACCTTTATCAGCGGCTTTGAAAACATAGAGGACGACGCGAAAGCCGCTCAGGATTCCGCGAAAAAGGACGTCCTTGAGGGCGGCCTCGAGGAGGAGCTCAGAGAAGTAGCGGAGCCTTCGGAGCCCACCTATACTCCCGATGTTGAGGAGATCGTGGTAGAGGGCAGCGAGCTTGTCGGCGATATAGAGCCTGACGAGGAATAACAGCGCGTTGTTGTGCATAACGCATAGAACATGATCCCTCTTACAGTCCGATTCTTCCGATTTCTTACTGTAGACACGATCGTGTTTCTGTGGTATAATATTATGGTAACGGAGGACATTAAAGGGCTAAAGCCCCGTGCTCTCCGTAAACTATCAGGAGGTATTTGATAATGAAAATAAAAAGACTGATCGCCGTTTCCGCGGCGGTCGTAATGGCTGCTGTCAGCGTTGAATGCGTTCCCGCGGCGGCTAAGACCACCGTGGCTACACCCAAGAATTTTACCGTTAAAAACGGAGCCAAGGGCTTTAAGTTCTCGTGGAGCAAGGTTAAGGGCGCTACCAAGTACGTAGTTTCCTACAAGATCAAGGGCTCAAAAGGAAAGTTTCAGAGCGCCTACAAGGGCAAGGCCACTTCCTTCACCGACGCGGTCTACAAGCTCGGAAAGGTTTACAGCTTCAAGGTAAAGGCCTACAAGGGTTCAAAATCCGGAAAGTACAGCAAGGTAGTCAACCAGATGTTCCTTTCAAGACCTCAGCTCAACGCCGAGGAGCTGATCGACTTCCGCGGTATCACTCTCGAGTGGCCTGAGGTTAAGGGCGCCAAGACCTACAAGATCTACCGCTCCTTAAAGAGCGAGGATTCGTTTACGAAGATCGCCGAGGTCGATATGACCCAGGTTCCCTATAAGGATCAGGACGTAAAGAGCATCGAGTCCTACAAGTACTATGTCGTTGCCTGCAACGGCTCCTACAAGTCGGCCAAGAGCAAGGTAAAGTCCGAGGTCTACGGAGCTAATCCGCTTTTGGAGACGTCGACCTATAACCTCACTCTTAAAAAAGGCCAGGTATACAAGGACATCTACAAGAAGGTCTACGACACCCTTCCCTACAAGCTCCATGCTGCCGATTATATCAAGAGCTGGACTTCCTCTGACAAGAGCGTTGTTACCGTCAGCAAAAAGGGAGTTTTCACCGCCAAAAAGAAAGGCGAGGCCAAGGTAACGGTCAAGGCTGCTTACGGCGGCAAGAACTACAAGGCGGTCATCGAGGTAGTTGTAAAATGAAAATAGCCGTTGTTTTTACCGGCGGCACAATAGCTTCAAAGGCCGAGGGCGGAGTTTTATCGCCCTCGGCTTCTCAAAATTACGAGCTTTTGCGCGGTCTGCCAAAGGACGTTGAGACCGAGGTCTTTACCCCGTATTTTTCGCTTTCGGAGCAGCTCGACGGCGAGCTTCTCACAAAGCTTATATCCTGCGTGGGCGAAATACTCGCCAAAGATTTTGACGGAATAATAGTGACCCACGGCACCGATACTCTGCAGTATTCGGCCGCGGCGCTCGCGCTCGCCTTCGGACGAGCCGACGTCCCCATCGTGCTGGTGTCGAGCAACTACATCCTCTCCGATCCGCGCTCAAACGGCAGGGCGAATTTCCGCTACGCAGAGCTCTTTATCCGCCGCAAGATCGGCGGCGTTTTCGTAAGCTATCAAAACGAAGGTCAGCCGCCAAAGATTTTTGCGCCGGACAGTCTGCTCGCGCACGACGCCTACAGCGACGAGCTCAGGTCGATATACGAGCCCGTGGGCTTTTTTGAGGGCGATAATTTTTATCTCAACTCCCTGCCGCGCAACCGTGACAGCTTCGGGGTCTATAAGCTCTCAAAGTATTCGCCCGTGCTTGTGCTCAGGGCGCGGCCGGGAATGAGCTATCCCGACCCCTCGTTTTTCAGCGCGTTTTTGTTCGAGACCTACCACTCCGGAACCCTTCCGACCGCCGACGAAGCCTTCGCGGCCTTCTGCAAAAGAGCCTCGGGACGCGTTTGGATCTCGGGCTTTCCCGATGACGTTCCCTACGAGAGTACCACAAAATATAGTGAGCTGAATATAAAAATACTACCATATATTGCGCCGATATACTCTTATATGAAGCTATGGGTACTTGCGGAAAAGGGCGAAATTTGAGTTATTGCAGTTACTTTTGTAATAAGTTTTTAACTAAAGACCATATGTTCGTTACAGTTTGTAACTATTTCTTTACTGTATAATTCAATAAAGAATTAACCCTTACAGATTTACCATATAGCGTTTACATTATGGTAGAATTGTTGAAATCCGTCAAAAAATGCGCTACAATGTGTATGCACACAAAAGATGTGCGACAAACATAGCCGTGATAAGCGGCGTTTCACACAATTTCATCCAAAAAAAGCACCGCCATCAGCAGGCGGTGCTTTTTTTGCGGCAGGGAGCCCCTGCGGCCATAGCCGCCTTTGGAAGCGTTAGGATTAACATAAAGCTTCATCAACGGCGGGTCGGGAGCCCCGGTCGGGAGCCCCGACAGCCATATCCGCCTATGGTCGGGAGCCCCGGCAGGGAGCCCCTGCGGCCATAGCCGCCTTTGGAAGCGTTAGGATTAACATAAAGCTTCATCAACGGCGGGCAGGGAGCCCCTGCGGCCATAGCCGCCTTTGGAAACGTGAGGCTTAGCGGAAAACATCATCAACGGCGGGTCGAAGGTTTCTGTGAACAATGCCGTCTTAAAATGGAACTCCCGAATTATTATAATCCTTGCCGCAATATCCGGCAAAAAAACACGGTCGGAAACACCCTCGCGCCGCGAGCAGCATTCCCGACCGGAATCGATTATTTTTTATACAAACATCTGACCTAGCCGTATCCCGTTATCGCTCGGTACAGCTTCGTTACAACCTCACTTGCCTCTGCTCAGGCGGAAGTCGACAGAGCTTTTTAGATAATTGAGGTACGCCTCGTCGCGGCACATCGCCTTTCCCGGAGCGTCGGAGAGCTTCGCAACGGGGCGGCCGTTGACATACTGCAGCTTGATCACGATGTTAAGCGCATTCTCATCGGTATCGTTCGTGCAAAACGTTCCGATCCCGAAGCTGACCTTAGCTCTGTTCTTAAAGCGGTCGTAGAGCGCCTGAGCGCGGTCAAAATCGAGGCTGTCGCTGAACAAAAGCAGCTTTGAGCGCGGATCAACGCCGTAGCTCTCGTAATGAGCTATCATCTTTTCGCCCCACTCAAACGGGTCGCCGCTGTCGTGGCGCACGCCGGAATAGTTATTGACCATCGAGCGGTTAAAGTCCAAAAGGAAAAGGTCTGTGGTGATGGTGTCTGTAAGAGCCGTTCCGTTGTCTCCCTGATATTCGTCATACCAGTCGCGCATAGCGTAGTGATTCGTAAACGCAAGCGGGATCCTGTCGATTCCCTGATACATCTGGACGTACTCATGAGCGTAGGTGCCGATAGGCGTGAGGTCGTATTTCATTGCGAGGTAGACGTTCGAGGTTCCGACGCAGGCCTTGGTCTCGCGCGAGAGTCGCCTCACTACCACGTCCTGCCATTCCCTCGAGAGCCTGCGGCGGCATCCGAACTCGGCGAAGCTAAACGTATATTTGCCGTTGTTCAGGGCTTCGATTTTTTCGTCCAGCTTGCGCTCTGCGCTCCTCAAAAGTGCGTCGTAGTCGTATTTCATACGGAAATAGACCTCGTTTATTATCTCCAGCAGATAAATCTCGAACTGCATAGCCGAAAACAGCGGACCATCCACGACCACCGAGAGCTTGTTATCCTCGTCGCGGCCGACCTTTACATAGTCGCGTATCGGTCTCCACAGCCGCAGGAATTCAACGTAATCGCCTTTTATAAATCTTATCGAGCGCAGATAGTCGAGCTCCTCGCGCGTAAACCTGAGCGTGCACAGGCTGTCGATCTGCTCGTTGATCTCCTGCTCCATCTCCGGGGTAAAATCAACGTCGTCGTTGCGGCATTTGAAATAGTATTTTCCGCACAGGTCTGTGTGCTTGTGGAAAATAACCTGATCCATATTGAATTTATACAGGTCGGTATCGAGCAGAGACTCGATTATGGGCTGTAGTTTCATCCTTTTCCTCCGGTTTTGATCTGACAACTGGCCATCGTTTTAAGCGCGGCCTCGTGTAACTCGGGCGTAACTCCGGCGCAACAGGAGGGATCTACCGAGATCTCCGCCTCGGGAAAAGCCGCCTTAAGAATAAGCGCGTTGCTGACGACGCATATATCTGTACAAAGGCCTATAAGCTCGATCATAAGCTCCTCGCCCTTTGCGGTCTTTTCGATAAGCTCGGGAAGCTTTGTAGAGCCAAAGGTGTATTTCTCGACGAGCACGGCGTTTTTATTCTCGAGCGCGGCGGCGATTTCGCTGTTGAGCCTGTGGCCTTCGGTGCCCTTTATGCAGTGGGGAACCGGGAGATACCGCCCCTCGGACGTTTCCAAATAGTTATCAAAATGAGTATCGAGAGTGACAAAGATATCCCCCTCGAACCCGCGTATCTTTTCAGCCGCCGCCGGAACGATCGCGGTCGCCTCGGCCGACCCTAAGGCTCCGTCGACAAAATCGTTCTGTATATCGACGGCAACAAGTATTCTCTTCATAAACCGATCCTCCCTTTTCTATTTATAGAGGCAACACCCGAATCATGCGGTGTTGCCTAAATAACCGGAGCACAGTCCGTTTTTTATCTTATTGCTTTTTCTACATCTCTAAGGCTGTTCAAAACCGCCTCGCACATACCCCTGATCTCGTCCGTGGGAGCTATCAGATCCGGGATCATGATCGCCGCCATTCCGGCCGCGTGGGCGGATCGTATCCCGTTGAGGCTGTCCTCGAGAGCCGCGCAGTCGGCCGGCTCTAGTCCGAGCTTTTCGGCCGCCTTCAAAAACGGGTCGGGAGCAGGCTTGCCGTTTTCCACGTCGCCGGCGCACACTAAGGCGTCAAAGTAATCAAGGACGCCCGCGATTTTCAGCGTCCGCACAGCGCTCTGTTCGGTGGTCGAGGTGGCGAGTGCAATTTTGATCTCCTCTCGCTTTAAAAGCTCCAGAAGCTCAAACAGGCCGTCCTTTACAGGAACTCCGAATTTGTCGGTGTATTCGCGGTAGGCCTTGCGGCACTCGCCCCTAAACGCGCCGATATCAAAGTCCTCTCCGCCAAACTTGCGGAAAAACGGGATCAGATCCTCGGTGCGCAGTCCCACCGTCTGCTTGTAGAGCTCGAGCGTCCAGTCGTAGCCGTGAGCTTTAAGTATCTCGCGCTGGAGCTCAAAGGTCAGCCTTTCAGTGTCGAACATCAGGCCGTCCATGTCGAACACAACTCCGCGGTATCTCATCCTAGCTCCTTAAGGAAGTCGACGATTTTCTCAAAGGCCATACTGTGGCTGGCCTTTACAAGCACGGTGTCTCCCTTTTTGAGCAGGCCGGGCAGAGCGGCCATGGCCTCCTCCTTGGTATCAAAATGCCGACACTCCGCGCCCTCGGCGAGGCTCTTCGCGAGCGGCCCCACGGCTATAACAAGCGAGCATTTTTTTGCGTGCAGGCCTACCTCGCGGTGAAGCTCAAGCTCGTTTTCGCCGAGCTCCTTCATATCGCCCAGAACCGCTACGGTTCTTCCGCCTAGGTTCAGCAGGGTGTCGATCGAGGCCTTTACCGAGGTCGGATTCGCGTTGTAGCAGTCGTCTATTATCCTTATGTAGCCGGTATCTATGAGATTCGCGCGGCTTCCGACGGTCTTGTAGCTCTCGACTCCGCTCTTTATCTCCTCGTCGCTGAGGCCGAGAGCCTCGCCCACGGCCGCAGCGGCCAGAGCGTTAGACACCATATAGGTTCCGATCGCCGGGATAGTTACCGACAGCCGGCGGCCGTTCAGCATAAGGTCGGCGTTTATTCCGAGAACGCCGTTGTTCTGTATGTTTTCGGCTCTGTAGGAGCCGTTGTTTATTCCGAAAAATACCGGAGCCTTGCCCTTAATCTCTTTTACCTGAGCGAGCTTGTCGTCGTCGGCGTTCAGCACGACCGTGCCGCCCTCGCGGAGATTTTCAAACATCTCGGTCTTGGCCTTAAAAACGCCGTCGCGGTCGCCCAGATTCTCAAGGTGGCACTCGCCTATGATCGTTATCACCTCGACGGTCGGCTGAACCATCTCGGAGATCCTGCTCATCTCGCCGAAGCCGGATATCCCCATCTCGACCACGGCGGCCTCGGTGCTGTCGTCCATACCGAATAGAGTGAGCGGAACGCCGAGCTCGTTGTTCAGGTTTCCGGCGGTCTTGTGGACGCGGAATTTCTGCGAGAGCACGGAGGCTATCATCTCCTTGGTGGAGGTTTTGCCTACGCTTCCGCTTATCCCGACTATCGGAATGTCGAACTTTTTGCGGTAGGCCTTAGCGATCTTCTTAACGGCCGCGAGCACATCGTCTACGACTATGCACGGCCTTGAGGCGTTTTCCGGAGCTTTTTCGCACAACGCGCAAACAGCCCCGTCCTCAAAGCATTTTTCAATAAAATCGTGTCCGTCCGCGCGCGCGCCCTTGATCGCGAGGAAGAGCGAGTTTTTCTTTATATTGCGGCTGTCGCGCTCGATCGAGCTCACCGCCGTGCTTTTAAGGCTCTCGTCTCCGGTGTATTTTCCGCCGCAGGCGAGGGCGATTTCTTCGAGAGTAAAATGTTTCATAGCTCAGTCCTTGTACTTGTTAAGCGAAATTTCTACGATCCTGTCGCAAAGCGTCTCATAGTCCATGCCTACAACCTCGGCCTCCTGCGGCAGAAGGCTTGTCGGTGTCATTCCGGGAAGCGCGTTGGCCTCCAGACAGTAGGCGTCGCCGTTTTTGTCGAGGATGAAGTCCATTCTCGAGTAGGCCTCGAGCCTGAGCGTCTTGTAAGCGGCGTAGGCGCTGTCGCGCAGGATCTTGTCCTCGGCCTCGGTGATTTTTGCCGGACATTCCTCAATTGTTAGCCCGGCCTGATATTTGGACTTGTAGTCATAAAATCCGGTTGTGGGGATGATCTCGATCGGAGGAAGAACCTCGTCGCCGAGCACGCCGACGGAGAATTCACGTCCCTCGATGAACTGTTCAACGACTATTTCGTCCTCGTAGGAGAACGCATCCTTGACCGCCTCGTTGAACTGCTCGCGGTTTTCGGCCTTAGCTATGCCAACGCTGCTGCCGCCCGAGCAGGGCTTTATCACGCAGGGGAAGATGTTCCAGCCGTCGGTGCTTTCGCCGATGCGGAAAACCTCGCCGTGGGCGACTTTGACCTTGTGCTGCTCAAAGAGAGCCCTCGTGATTCCCTTGTCAATAGCGAGCGCGGCCGAAAGATATCCGGTGCCGGTGTATTTGATGCCGAGAATGTCGAACGCCGCCTGAAGCTTTCCGTTTTCGCCCTCTCCGCCGTGAAGCGCAAAGAAGGTGATGTCCGCGTAGCGGCAGATATCTATCACATTTTTTCCGAGGAAGCACGGGCTTTTATCGGCGCGCAGAGCCTTTACGGCCTTAAGGTCGGGGACGTTCTCGGCGACGTCTCTGCTTTCGACCAGGTTCGCGTTTTTGCTGAAAAGCTCCTCGGGGGTCTTATCTCCCTCGTAGCCGAAGAAAACGTCGACAAAAACAACGTTGTGTCCCTTTTTTCTCAGAGCCGCCGCGATTTTTCCGCCGGAGCTTATCGCGACGTCGCGCTCGGTGCTCAGACCGCCGGTAATAACTGCTATATTCATAACTATTCTCCTATTATCTTGATGAGCGCGTGCTTTCTGCGCTTTCCGTCGAGCTCATAATAAAAAATCTGCTCCCAGGTTCCAAAGTCCAGTCTGCCGTTCGTGATCGCGCAGACCACCTCGCGACCCATTACGGTGCGCTTGAGGTGAGCGTCCGCGTTGTCCTCAAAGCCGTTGTGCGCGTACTGGCTGTAGGGCTTTTCGGGCGCGAGCTTTTCGAGCCATTTTTCGTAGTCGCTGTGCAGGCCGCTCTCGTCGTCGTTAATAAAGACCGACGCGGTGATATTCATCGCGTTGACAAGCACAAGCCCTTCCTTTATACCGCTCTCGTCGATGGCCGCCTGAACCTCCTCGGTGATGCGAACGATCTGTCTGCGCTTAGGTACATTGAAGCATAATTCTTTTCTGTAGCTTTTCATGGCGATACCCTAAAACAAAAATCCGTTGAAGCCCCAGTTTGTGATTTCCTCAAATTTAACGTAACAGAAATCCGGGCTCACGCCGATCTCCTCGTCGAGCAGAGCGCAGATCTTCGCGGTGAGGGCTTCATAGGCCTCGCGGGTGGATTTTCCGAGGATCTTTACCTCGACAAAGGCCGTCGGAGCCTTTTCGCCGTGAAACATCATACTCACGCCGTCCTCGATCGCGCACATAAGGTGAGCCTCGGTTTTGCCGGGCAGAGTTGTAATAGCTTTTGTGAGCTTAAGCTCAACGGCGGTTTTCTTTTCCTCGCTTAGCTTTTCCGTAGTTTTTACATTAATAAAGGGCATAATATCTCCGTAGCCTTTCCGCCCACTTTTTTTGCAAATATCCGCGACCCTGCCGTGGGCTGACAAGCCGCGGCGATACTCATATTATTATACCGCTAATCGGAGCTCATTTCAACATATTTTTTAAACAAAATCCGCTTTACTTATTTTCATTAATATGTTAAGCTAAAAATAATAAAAATACCCGCAAGGAGGAATCAATATGAAGAAGATAGTACTGGTCGGAACCGGAATGGTTGGAATGAGCTTTGCATACGCGGCGCTTAACCAGAACCTCTGCGACGAGCTGGTGCTCTGCGACATCAACGCAAAGCGCGCCGCCGGAGAAGCCAAGGACTTAAACCACGGCCTCGCGTTTTCAAAAACGAGCATGAAAATTTACCAGGGCACCTACGCCGATTGCCGCGACGCCGATATCGTTGTGATCTGCGCCGGAGTCGGCCAGAAGCCCGGCGAGACACGGCTCCAGCTTCTGCAGCGGAATCTCGGAATATTCAAGACGATCGTCGATCCCGTGATCGACAGCGGCTTCGACGGTATCTTCCTCGTAGCCACTAACCCTGTCGATATAATGACCCGCATTACCCGCGAGCTCTCGGGCTTCAACAGCAACAGGGTAATCGGCACAGGCACTACCCTCGACTCCGCGCGTCTGCGCTTTTTGCTCGGGGATTATTTCAAGATCGACCCCAGAAACATCCACGGCTACGTTATAGGCGAGCACGGCGACAGCGAGTTTGTGCCGTGGTCGCAGGTCACTCTCGGGCCCAAGCCCGTGCTGGATATGCTGACAGATAACACGAACTACTGTATCGAGGATCTCGAGCAGATCAGCGAGGAGGTCCGCCACGCGGCCTACGAGATCATCGAGGCCAAGGGCGCTACCTATTACGGTATCGGTATGGCGATCTGCCGCGTAGCCCGCGCCGTATTGCAGGACGAGAACTCGATCCTCACAGTCAGCTCCGACCTGCGCGGAGCCTACGGCTTCAGCGGCGTCTATGCCGGCACCCCGTGCGTTGTTAACCGCCGCGGCGTCAAGCGCATAATCGAGCTCAATCTGGTTCCGGACGAGATGGACAAGCTTCGCGAGTCCTGCACGCTGCTCGACAAAACCTTTAAGGATTTAAAATTTGATTAATATGATTGATAATGGGAGGCCGTTTTGCGGCCTCCTTTTCTTTTGAACAAATTAATCTATGGGAGAATTGCATATATCTGAGCGCAATTTTTATGCGATACGCTGAATCCCCATTTTTCCCAGTCGAATTAAACAAATACAAAAAGCAATTTTTGTGTATTATGACTAACGACTAAAAAATTTGCACAAAAAATACATAAATTAGAAAAAACTGCACAAAGATTATTGACTTCCTCGCATAAAATGTTGTAAAATATTATAGCTAGTTATATCGGGTAATGCCGCGTATTTTTAGCCGCGCGGCATGTGCGGAAGGTTTTAGTACGGTAAATCAGCGCGCCGATACACGGCGCTGTAATAAGAAAAAGCTCAAAGGTGCGCCCTACGGGCGGGGAGGGGATAGCGTGTCTTTAAAAACTTACTTCTCAAAAAACCGAAAAAGACTGAGAAAGAGAAAGCGTCTCATAGCCTTTCTTTCGATCATTGCGGTTCTCGGCCTCTC
>CACYDK010000098.1 GCA_902773155.1 uncultured Ruminococcus sp. | reverse complement strand
TTAAAGGGCTTGTCGGTTTTCATACCGCCGCCGATATCGAAGATGACGTCGCGCAGAGTTTTGCCCATCGGGATTTCAACGAGACCCGAGCGTTTTACCTTACCGGTAACGGCGAATACCTTTGTACCCTTTGAGCCCTCGGTTCCCATTGCCGAGAAGGCCTCGCCGCCGTTGTTGATGATCCAGCTAACGTTAGCGAAGGTTTCAACGTTGTTTATGTTGGAGGGCTTTCTCCAGAAGCCGGACTGAGCCGGGAACGGAGGCTTGAGCCTGGGCATGCCGCGATGACCCTCAAGGCTCTCAATAAGAGCCGTCTCCTCGCCGCATACAAACGCGCCGGCACCGGCCTTGATCATAAAGTCGCAGGAGAAGTCCGTTCCGAAAATGTTGTTTCCGATTATGCCCTTTTCTTTGGCTTGGCTGATAGCGTTCTTAAGACGCTTTATAGCGAGGGGATATTCCGCGCGCACATATACTACGGCGTGCTTTGCGCCGATAGCGTAGGCGCCTATAAGCATACCCTCGATGAGGTTGTGGGGATCAGACTCGATAACGGCTCTATCCATAAACGCGCCGGGATCGCCCTCGTCCGCGTTACAAATGAGGTATTTCTCCTCGCCCTCGCTCTGTCTCGCGGCGTTCCATTTGAACCATGTCGGGAAGCCTGCGCCGCCTCGTCCCGCAAGACCTGAAACCTTGATGGTTTCGATTACATCCTCGGGAGTCATATCGCAGAGGGCTTTTTTGAGAGCCTTGTAGCCGTCGGCCTCGATATAGGCCTCGATCTGCTCTGGGTTGATAACGCCGCAGTTGCGAAGCGCTATTCTGGTCTGCTTCGAGAGGAATTCGCTGTCCTCGTCGGAGACTATGAGCTTTTCAACGAGCGACTCGTCTCCTGTTTCGATGTAGGAGGCGATGGCCTCGGCGTCGTTTTCGCTTACCTTAACGAGTCTTGTGAGCTTGTTGTCGTCGTCATAGATGTCAACGATAGGCTCTAAGTAGCACATACCTATACATCCGGTGATGGAGATTTCGGCGTTGCTGATATTGGTGTTCAGAAGCGCTTTTCTGACCTTTTCGGCGCCGGCGGCAATACCGCAGGAGCCCTGTCCGATAACTATTCTCACTGTGCGGCCTCCCTTAATTCCTTAAGAATTTTCTTTGTTTTGTCGGGCGTAAGGCTGCCGTAGGTGTCCTCGTTGATCATCATTACCGGCGACAGCGAGCAGCATCCGAGACAAGCTACGCACTTAAGCGAAAAAAGACCGTCCTCGGTTGTCTGTCCGTCCTCAATATTGAGCTCGTCCTTGATTGTCTGCAAAATAAGCTCCGAAGAGTTTACGTGGCAGGCAGTTCCCTGACAAAGCATGATAAGGTATTTTCCCACCGGCTCAAATCTGAACTGGGTATAGAAGGTGCCTACGCCCATGATCTCAGAGGTAGCTATACCGGTTCTCTCGGAAATCAGCTCGATAGCCTCACGCGGGAGATACCCATAGATGTCCTGTGTGTTTTGTAAAATGGTGATGAGACTTCCCTTAACCGAGGCGTATTCTTCCAGTACGCCGTCAAGCAGAGATAAGTCGACTTTTTGCTTTTCCATCTTTACTTGCCTCCATCTTTATTTATTACTAATCCCATTTAAGCAAAAAACTTGCCACATAACATTATAACGTATTATCCTGTCTATTTCAAGATTTACTTTGCATAATTTTAAGGATAAGTCATGCAATATAATGGTAATAATAGTTACTATCCGCCTCTGTTATGTTCAAATATGAATTATTGGCTGATCAAAATCGCAAAAAGCCCGGGCAAAGGGGAGAGAATAAACTGAAAAATAAAAAATAACGTACAGCTATTGACATTTCCCGGCAAATTAGTTATAATAGCATTTGTCCGTGGGGGTATAGCTCAGCTGGGAGAGTGCTTGACTGGCAGTCAAGAGGTCACGGGTTCGAGCCCCGTTATCTCCACCAAAAGTGCGGAAGCCTCGGTTTCCGCACTTAAATCATATGAAAATATAGTCACTTACGTTTTAATCCTGATATTAATTGAGATTATTTATTTTTCAAGGTACATTTGATTGTGGGTAAAAATAAAATCTTGCTACTCAACAAAGAGATAACAAGATAAAAACGTGCTTGACAAAACACCAACATATGATTATACTTTTCGATATGTTGATGGTGTTTAAGCATTGAGTCCTGAGCTTTTCTCAATGTTGAAGGTGTTGATTACGGCCAATAATCAATCACCGAATGCCATATTTAATTTTTACTTACTCCCAAGTATAGTAAAT
>CACYDK010000097.1 GCA_902773155.1 uncultured Ruminococcus sp. | reverse complement strand
GTAGCCGCGCACTCTATCCAGCTGAGCTACCGGCGCTTGCTGGGCGGTTTTTAACCGCCCGTATATCATAACACTTTCCTTGAAAAAAAGCAAGTGTTTTTTTAATAATTTTAAAAAGTTTAGTCTTTATTGAAAAATGCGTAGAACGCGCGGTAGGCCTCATAGACGTCTACCTTCGAGATCAACTCGAACGGAGCGTGCATAGAGAGCACCGGCACACCGAGGTCAACAACGTCTACGTTCATATTGGCGACATACTTAGCGATCGTTCCGCCGCCGCCTCCGTCGACCTTTCCGAGCTCGCCTACCTGCCACATGATATTGTCCTTCTCCAGCATAGCGCGAATCTCGCCCATATACTCGGCCGAGGCGTCAGAGGTGTCGTATTTTCCGCCGTGACCTGTGTATTTTGAGATGACTACGCCGCTGTTGATGTAGCATGAGTTTCTGGCCTCATAAGCCGAAGCGTAGGTGGGGTCGAAGGCCGCGCTGACGTCGGCGGAGAGGCATTTGCTCTTCGAGAGCACCCTGTAGCCCTCCTCGCCGTCGGCCTTCGCCAGGTCGTAAATGAAGTATCTGAGAAAGTCGCTCTGCATTCCGGTGTTGCCGTCGGAGCCGATCTCCTCCTTGTCGGTTAGGTAGGTTATGCAGGTGAATTCCGGCATATCGGTGTCGATGGCGGCCATAAGCGCGGGATAGGCGCAGACCTTGTCGTCGTGGCCGTAGCCTCCGATAAGTCCGCGGTCAAGTCCAACGTCGCGGCTTTTGTCGGCGGGAACAAAGCACAGCTCCGCCGAGAGAAAATCGCTTTCGGTTATCCCGTATTTGTCGTTTAATATCTTCATAGCGTTGAGCTTGACGAGCTCGGTCTCCTCGTCCTCTGTATCAAGAGGTCTTGAGCCGATGAGCACGTTAAGATTCTCGCCCTCTATAGCCTTTCCGAGCTTTTTCTGAGCCTGCTCCTGAGCAAGATGGGGGAGAAGGTCGGTTATGCAGAAGCATGGCTCGCCGGGCTCTGTACCGAGCTTTATGTCGACGCATTCGCCGTTTTTCTTAACGACTCTGCCGTGAAGCGCCAGAGGGATAACCGTCCACTGATACTTTTTGATTCCGCCGTAGTAATGCGTTTTGAACATAGCGAGCGAGGCGTCCTCGTAAAGCGGGTTGGGTTTTAAATCGACCCTGGGCGAGTCGATGTGTGCGATTGACAGGAGCACTCCGTTTTTTGTGCCGCTTTTTCCGATGACCGCCAGAGCGACCGCCTTTCTGCGGTTGATATAGTAGATTTTCTCGCCGGGCTGATATTTTTTATCGGGCTCAAAGGGCTTAAAGCCGTTTTGCTGGGCGAGCCTTACCGAGTATTCTACCGCCTCGCGTTCAACGGGAGAGTTGTCCAAAAAATCCTTGTAGCCCTCGCAGAACTCGTCCGCCTTTGCGATCTCCTCCTTGGTGAGGGTCGCTATGCCTTTCTTTGCGGGGAGAAAAAGCTCCTCTTTAAGCGCTTTTGTTTTGCTTTTTTCGTCTGCCATTTATATGAACCTCCGTAAGAATTATTAACTGAAATACAGTTTGTTATACATTTCCTCGGCCTTTAAAACCTTTTCCACGTACTTTTCGGTTTCCGGATAGGGGATGATGTCGAGCGTCTTTCCGTCAGAGCTGTACTCGCTGTTTTCAAGCCAGTCCGAAACCACAAAACCCGCGTTGTAGGCGGCTATCGCGGCATTTTTGTCGCCGTAGCGGTCGAGAAAATACTTGAGAAGATAGCTTCCGTAGTCGATGTTGACCTTTGGCTCCATGATCGAGTCACTGTCGAGGCTTTCGCCTTTAAGCGACTGGAGCCACTCGAAGCTTTCGGGCATAAGCTGCATAAGTCCTTTGGCTCCGGCGGCGCTTTCGGCGTCCTCGTCAAAGTGCGATTCCGTATGAATAACGGCGTAGATAAGCGCGCGGTCAAGGCCGTAATCCTCGCTTGCCTTATCGACGTATTCCGAGTATTTGATAGGATACATCGTTTTACCGAAAAGCTTGTCGGCTCCACCCAGATTTTTTATGACAAATAACAAAGCCACGGCGATAACCGCAAAGGTTATCAGCACGACTATTATTTTTGCCGACTTATTATTTTTCTTATAGCGTCTCTGAGCAGCCACGTTACACCTCTATAAGCTTAATTATCTCTTTTGTCCGGGCTTCCAGCTCCTCTAAGCCTAAGCTGTTGTCGATAACATAATCGCAGTTTTCGGCAAAAAACTCCGGACTGAACTGCGCGTTTACGCGGGCGCGGGCTTCGTCGGCGCTTATTTTGTCGCGCTCGCAGACTCGCTTTATTCTCAGCTCTTCGTCAGCCGTGACGGCAACGGTAAGATCGCAGATTACATCCAGCCCGCTTTCAAAAAGCTGGGGCGCGTCAAAAACGATCCTGTCGTTGTTGCTGTCCGAGAGCCTTTTCAGCTCCCTGATGAACAGAGAAATAATGAAGGGATGCGTCAGTCGGTTCAAAAGCTGAGAGCTTTCCTTATCGCGGAAGGCGCGACCGGCCAGCAGCCTTCGGTCAAGGACGCCGTCCTTCACTATATCCTCGCCGAAGCAGCGTTTGAGCCCCTCGAGAACTTCGCTTTGCTCCATTATTTTCCGCGCGAGAAGGTCGGCGTCTATCACAGCGTAGCCGAATCTCTTGAATATTTTTCTTGTTTCGCCCTTTCCGGCTCCCGTTGTTCCGGTAAGGCCTATTAGCTTATATCTTTTCAAGGTCAATCACCTCGAACCCTGCCGCCCTGATAAGGCGGTTATATACCGCTAGCCCCACGCCGTCGGTTTCGGGACACCGCGCGTAGACGAGCTTTAGCCCGCCTTTTTTGTCGATTTCTCTGAGAGAGTCAAAGAGCAGGTGTGCCTGCGAGCTGTAGTCGCCCTTTTTACCCAGAGAAAAGACCGGTACGGTAAGCGCCTTGTCCTCTTCATAGCACAGAGCCGCGACTTCTTTTCCCGAGTGCGAATTCACGTAGTCGGCGAAGGCCTCATCGCTGCCCTTTATGAGGACGACCCGCGCCTTGGGGGCGTAGTGCTTGTATTTCATTCCCGGGGAGGCGGCCTGCTCGCCGTCTCTGAGTTTGTTGAGCACAGCGTCGTCGATGTCGATTTCGCCAATGACGCTTTCAATATCCTCGACCGTAATACCGCCGGGTCTCAAAAGCCTCGGCTTTTTTGGAACGAGGGTGATCACGGTGCTCTCGAGCCCTACTCTGCATTCGCCGCCGTCCACGACTGCGTCGATCCGGCCGTTCATATCGTTCATGACGTGAGCGGCGGTTGTGGGACTGGGCGAGCCGGAAAGATTAGCTGACGGTGCCGCCAGCGGAACCCCGGCGGCCTTTATTATTCTTTGTGCTGTCTTGTGCTCGGGAAAGCGGATCGCGACTGTGTCGAGCCCGGCGCTCACCTCGTCGGGAACAGCGTTTCCCTTCGGCATGATCATAGTGAGCGGTCCGCTCCAGTAGGCCTCTGCGAGCTTTTCCGCCTTTTCCGGGAATTCTCTCACGAGCGAGAATTTTCTGATTTCGGAGATATCCTGAATATGCACGATGAGCGGGTTGTCCATAGGGCGCCCCTTGGCCTCGAAGATTTTACGAACAGCCGCTCCGTCGAGAGCGTTGGCGGCGAGTCCGTAGACGGTTTCCGTCGGGATTCCGACGAGTCCGCCGTTTCTCAGTATTTCGCCCGCGGTCTCTATGTCTTTTTGGCTGTCGCTCAGTAAAAGTGTATTCATCAGTTTTCCATACTTTCCTTCAGCTTTTCCGCTCTGTCGGCGGCTGTCAGCGAGTCGATAACCTCGTCCAGGTCGCCGTTAAGAATATCCTCGAGCTTATAAAGCGTTAGTCCGATCCGGTGGTCGGTGAGCCTTCCCTGGGGATAGTTGTAGGTTCTTATCCTCTCGCTCCTGTCTCCGGAGCCGACCTGACTCTTCCTTTCGGCCGAAATGGCGCTGTCCTGAGCCTCCTGCTTCTGCTGTAAAAGCCGGCTTTTGAGCACCTTCATCGCCTTGTCCTTGTTTTTGTACTGGCTTCGCTCGTCCTGACACCCGACCACCATTCCGGTCGGGAGATGGGTTATTCTTATGGCCGAGGAGGTTTTGTTTATATGCTGACCGCCCGCTCCGCTTGAGCGGAAGGTGTCTATTTTCAAATCCTTGGGATTGATCTCCATTTCAACCTCGTCGGCTTCGGGCAGAACCGCGACTGTCGTGGTCGAGGTGTGGATGCGCCCCTGGCTCTCGGTTTCGGGAACACGCTGAACGCGGTGAACGCCGCTCTCGTATTTAAAGCGGCTGTAGGCTCCCTCGCCGACTATCATAAATGAGATTTCCTTGTAGCCGCCGAGCTCGGTTTCATTTGCGTTGATGAGCTCTGTTTTAAAGCCCTTTCGCTCCGAGTACATCGAGTACATACGGTACAAAACCGCAGAGAACAGCGCGCTTTCCTCGCCGCCGGCTCCTCCGCGGATCTCGACTATAACGTTGCGGCTGTCGTTGGGGTCTTTGGGCAGAAGGAGTATTTTCAGCTCGTCTGAGAGCTCCTCGATCGCTCTTTTGTTTTCGTCCAGCTCCGCCTGAGCGAGCTCCCTGAGCTCGGAGTCTGACGAGCTGTCGCCGAGTATTTCCAGACTGTCGGACACGGCCTGCTGAGCGCTTTTATACTCGCGGTATTTAAGCACTACAGGCTCCAGCTCGCGTATCTCCTTCATTATTTTCTGGTATTCATCCACGTCCGCGGCGACTGCGGGCTCATAGATTTTGCGGTTGAGCTCGCTGTAGCGTTTATCAAAAATTTCAATTTTTTCGAACAATCAAAGCACCTTCTTTATGCTTTTTTCGGCCTTTTTGCGCGGAACCATGACCTCTCGTCCGCAGCCCTCGCATTTTATCTTGAAGTCCATTCCGACCCTGAGAAGGGTAAAGGTTCTGCACCCGCAGGGGTGAGGCTTTTTCATCTCTACGCGATCTCCTGCGTTAAGCTCCATATAATCCTCCGAATTGGTACCTAATTACAAATAAGTATAGTACATTTGTCAAAAAATATCAACAGTTTAAGCTTCAAATTCCTTAACGCGCCTGTACATTCCCTCGTCGATTATCGCCTCGACCTCGATCCCCTCCGCGGTGTAGTTTTCGCTTATAAGCGTGGCCTTTTCCCGTATTTCGTTTAGGAGTCCGGCCTTGGAGAAAGGCAGTAAAAGCCTGATTCTCTTTATCCTTACGGGAAGGTTGCGGTCTATTGCCTCGAGCAGCCTCGCTACGCCCTCGCCGGTTTTAGCGCTTATGTGAACGATGTTTTCGCTGTCGGGAGCGAGCTTTAAGGCATTCAGGCGGTCGCATTTGTTAAGCACGTTGATTATAGGCGTATCTCCGCAGCCGAGCTCCGCGAGCAGATCAGCGGTCACCTTAGCGTGTACGTCGGCCTCGTCGGAGCTTGCGTCGCAGACGTTTAGGATGATATCCGACAACGCCGCTTCCTCGAGCGTGGATTTA
This sequence comes from uncultured Ruminococcus sp., assembly GCA_902773155.1. GTDB lineage: Bacteria > Bacillota > Clostridia > Oscillospirales > Acutalibacteraceae > Ruminococcoides. The sequence continues at coordinate 395 of CACYDK010000097.1, read as the reverse complement.
AACGCCTCGACAAGCCCGTGGGGAAGTCTGCGCACGAGCCCTACCGTATCTATGAGCATAACGGTGACTCCGCTCGGAAGCTTCAACGCGCGCAAGGTCGGGTCAAGCGTCGCGAAGAGCTTATCCTCCTCGAGCACTCCGGCGTCTGTCAGATAATTCATCAGCGTGCTTTTTCCGGCGTTCGTATAGCCTACTATGGCAACAGTGATAACGCCGTCCTTTTCACGTCTTTCTCTTAGCCTCGCGCGGTGGTTCTCTACGTCCCTTAGCTGTTCCTTGAGGGTTTCCATACGGCGGTGAATGTGGCGGCGGTCGGTCTCGAGCTTTGTTTCTCCGGGTCCCCTTGTGCCGATTCCTCCGCCAAGCCTTGAAAGCGCGATTCCCTTTCCTGTGAG
>CACYDK010000096.1 GCA_902773155.1 uncultured Ruminococcus sp. | reverse complement strand
CTAAAGGGTTATGTTATACTTTATTCGAGGTGAAAAAAATGGTTGATTACAATATGGAAAGCTTCAGCTTATTGTTCCCCGAAAACGCAAACAAAAGCTACAAAACTCTGACCGACGAGGCTATCAACGATTTGTCGATCGACTTTATTCTCGACGCGCTTACAGAGGAAAGCTATGAAAAAAACCTAATACGCCGGCTTCTTGTAAGGATAACCGACGACAAGGACGTCATCAGCTATCGCCGCGATGTATTCGACGATTTTCTCAGACATCCTGAGCTTCGCGAAAAGCTGAGCGAGCTTGTGGTAAAGCTTGCCGACCTGCGCGATATCGAGCGCTTCCAGAAGGATCAGGAGGCGTCGTCCCTGTGGCAGCTCATAAACCGTCTGCGTGAGATCGACGAGTACGTAAACTGTATCACATCGATCAAGGATATACTTCAGTCTGTAGATATTCAGTCTGAGGGTATGAAGCAGTTGAGGCAAAACGTAATAGATATCTACAATGAAAGCGGATTTGATGAGCTTAAGAAAGACATCGCTGAAACCTTTGAAAAAGCGAGAAAACTTAGAAGCGTCACGATCGGAGTAAACCTTGACAATCTGCTCCGCCCAAAATCTGCGGGCGTGGTCTCCTTAAACGACGAGGAATTCGGCAGGCCGGGTATTATGAAGAACTTCTTCCGCTTTACCGACAGCAAGGACGATATGCACCACGGCACAGATACCAGCAAGCTGACCAACTTTCACCCCTCCAATATGACCGCCTCACACGTGATAAACGCTATGAATGTGATGAAAAGCGGTGTTAACGGCGTTCCGCAGACCGCTCATTACGTAAATTTGGCCAACAGCGGAGCGACAGGAGAGGATCCGCTTTCGGACGCGATCAAAAGGTGCGTCACCGACATTCTGAAGCGAACTGTAAAGGACATAAAATTCACCCTCAAAAAGTACATAAACATCAGCGGCTACGCTATAATCAATCTTTTGCCGGAGATTCTTTTTTACATACGCTGGGCCGAGCTTGTAGACAAAATAACCGCGCTCGGAATGCCTATGTGCAAGGCTGAAATCGGCGACGCCTCGGAAAGAAATTGTTCTATAAAAGAAATATACAATCTAAAGCTCGCGATCAAAAACGTTCAGGGCGACAACATTGACATAATCCGAAACGACGTGGACTTTGACGACGAGCACCGAATCTATATCCTCACAGGCCCCAACAGAGGCGGCAAGACGATATTTACTCAGGCGGTGGGGATTGCTATGCTTATGGCTCAGTGCGGGATTTTTGTTCCGGCGCGCTCTGCCTACATCTGTCCGTGCGACAATATTTTTACCCACTTCCCTGCCGACGAGAACGAAACCGTCGACCTTGGACGACTCGGCGAGGAAAGCCAGAGACTCGCCGGTATCTTTGAGGAGGCGACAGAAAAAAGCTTCATTCTTCTAAACGAAAGCTTCGCGACTACAAACGTAGCGGAGGGCCTTTTCATTGCGAACGATGTTGTAAAGGCTATGCGCTACATCGGCACGAGGACGATATTTAACACCCATATGCACGAGCTCGCTCGCAAAGTCGACGAGATAAACACGTTTACCGACGGCAAAAGCAAGGTCGCAAGCATGATAACGGGCGTACACGACGGACAGAGGAGCTTCAAGGTGATACTTGCTCCTCCTCAGGGAGTCAGCTACGCTCGCGATATCGCGCAGAGGTACGGCGTGACCTTTGAACAGATAAAAAAATCTATAGAACAAAAATGACAATGAAAAAGGCTTGCCCAATCGCTTAGGGCAAGCCTTTAATAATTCTATTGATTATTCCTCAGGAGTCTCGGTGGAGGCAACTACCTCATCCTCGGTGGAGGCAACGACCTCGTCCTCGGTAGAAGCAACGACCTCATCCTCTGCGGGAGCCTCTGCGGGAGCCTCGGCAGGAGCCTCATCCTCGAGGAGAGCTCTCATAGAGAGACTGACTCTCTTCTTCTCAAAGTCGATAGCTACAATCTTAGCCTTAACCTTATCGCCTACGGAGAGAACATCCTCGGGCTTCTCGATCCTCTTGTTAGCGATCTGAGAAATGTGGATGAGTCCGTCGATTCCGGGGATCACGTTTGCGAACGCGCCGAAGGTAGTGAGACCGACTACTGTGGCGTCAACAACTGTATCTACCGGGAAGTCACGGCGAAGGATAGCCCACGGATCAGCGTCGGGATCCTTATATCCAAGGGAGATCTTCTTAGTCTCCTCGTTGATGTCCTTGATGTATACGTCAACCTTATCGCCTACGCTTACAACCTCGGAGGGGTTCTTGATGCGCGTCCATGAGAGCTCGGAGATATGTATCATGCCGAATACGCCGCCGAGATCTACGAAAGCGCCGTAGCTTGTGAGCGACTTAACAACGCCGGTATAGTGCTTGCCGACCTCGCAGGTCTCCCAGAACTCAGCTCTCTGAGCAGCGCGCTGCTCGCGAAGTACCGCGCGAATGGAGCCTACAATCCTCTTCATTCTGCCGCGCTGAGAAGCTTCGATTAACTTAAACTGAACTTCCTGACCAACTAATTCCTCGAGACTGTCGTCGCGCGAGGCTGTGGCCTGAGAAGCAGGAATAAATACACGGTTGTCATTGTAAATCACGATAACGCCGCCTTTAACGACCGCGGCAACCTTACCTGTGAGAATTGTTTCGGACTCGGCGAGCTCCTTGAGCTCCTCCCAGCCCTTCTGGGCGTCAACTCTGCGCTTTGAAAGCATGATCGTGCCCTCGGCGTCGTTGGTTTTCATAATAAGAAGCTCAACCTCATCGCCGACCTTAACTACGTCCTCGGGCTTAGCCGAGGGGTCGTTGGAAAGCTCGTCAGCGGGAATATAGCCCGACTGTTTTCTTCCGACGTCTACGATAACCTCGTTCGGAGCGATGCTTACAACTGTGCCCTTAACCCTCTCATTAGTATTCAAGTTTTTGAGGGATTCCTCAAGCATCTCCTCAAAAGATTCAGTTTCAACTGTTTCGCTGGATTTGATTTCTTCACTCATTATATCCAGTACCTCCTTTATTATCCTTGCGGGCGTTGAAGCACCCGCAGTAACGCCAATGGAATTCGAATTACTAACGAGAGCCCTGTCGAGTTCTTTCGCGGTCTCAATCAGACAGGTGTTGACACACCGGCTCCGGCAAATATCGTAGAGCTTTGCCGTGTTGGAGCTGTGGCGGTCGCCTATAACAATCATTAAGTCGGATTCGGCGGAGATTTTGTCCGCCTCTTCCTGTCGTTCCGATGTAGCTTTACATATTGTATCAAAAATTTTCGCGTTTGTATAGACCTTTTTTACACTTTTTAAACATTTTTTCCATTCTTTTTTGCTAAAAGTTGTCTGAGCAACCACAACAACTTCGCTATTTTTCTCTATTGGAATTTTATCGTACATTTCCTCGAGCTCGTCGCAGCTGTTAAAGGTGTAACAATCGCTTGTACAGTGGCCTATTATGCCCTGTACCTCGGGGTGATTTTTATTTCCGGCGATCAAAACAGGGGTGTTTTCACCGCTCGCCTTGCTCACAATATTGTGTATCTTCTTTACAAACGGACAGGTAGCGTCGACGCATTTGAGACCCGCTTCTGAGATCTCGTTCATAACGGCGCGAGTTACCCCGTGGGAACGGATCACGAGAGTAGCGTCCAAAGGACAATCCTCAAGACTCTCAACCGCCTTACAACCGCGGCTCTCGAGGTCGGAGACCATCTCCATATTGTGGATGATCGGGCCGAGCGTACAGACCTTCTCGCCCTTATCAAGCAGTTTTTCGACTATTTCCACAGCTCGGTTCACACCAAAGCAGAAGCCGGCTGTTTTAGCTACGTTTATACTCATTTAGATCCTGCTCTCTCATTTCTTTTATCTTGCCCATTACCATATTGCTGGCGTTTTTAAGGGCGCGGCGATCGACCGAGGTGAGCCCGAGCTCCTCGACGGTGATCGGGTCGGAGAAGTGTATAATTCTTTTAGAGAATATTCCGTTGCCAATCCTCGTAATACAGGCCGGAACGACCGGAGCGCCGGTCTGCTTGGCAATAAGCGCAAAGCCCGAACGCGGACGCATTAGCTCGCCTGTGCGGCTTCGGCCGCCCTCGATAAAGATTCCCATCAGATTTCCCTCGTTGATGATATCCTCACCGTTTTTTATGGCTTTTCCGTCGCCGGCTCCGCGCGTTACCGGGAAGGCGCCGAGCTTGCGTATGAGCCACGCGAAAAACTTATTCTTAAACAGCTCGTCCTTCGCCATAAAATTCACTCTGCGCTTCTGACCGAGCCCAAGAAGTACCGGGTCGGAGAACGAAAAATGATTGCAGGCGATAATATATCCCTTTCCGTCGTCCGGAATATTCGCTTTGTTTTTTACCTTATAGCGGTAGATAAGCTTATATATCGGAGTGCATACAACGCGGCCGACCGCGTAGAGTACCTTTGACTGTCCCATCAGGCATTCTCCTCGATGATCTTAACGATCAAGTCTATGCTTCCCTCAAGGTCGATTTCGGTAGTGTCGGCGAGAATTGCGTCGTCGGCCTGCTTCAAGGGCGCGATATCGCGGTGCATATCGTTATAATCGCGCTGCTTGACGTCCTCGAGGATATCCTCGTATTTGACGTCCATTCCCTTTTCGATGAGCTCGTCGTAACGGCGCTTGGCTCTGGCCTCGGGAGCAGCTGTAAGGAAGATCTTGACCTTTGCGTTCGGAAGAATCACGGTGCCGATATCGCGGCCGTCCATAATAACGTTGTCGGTATCAGCCATATTGCGCTGTAAATCGAGCAGAAAAGCTCTTACGGCAGGAACGGCGGAAATCTTTGAGGCCATCATCGAGGCCTCGGGTGTGCGGATCAGACCCGAAACATCCTCGCCGTTGAGGAGCACGATCTGCTCGCCCTTTTCGTTGAAGGCGAGCCCCACCTTGATCTTACCGAGCAGCTCGTCTACAGCCGCCGCGTCGCCGGGATCGACCCCCTCGCGCGAGGCGGCGAGACCTACCGTGCGGTAGAGAGCGCCTGTGTCGATATAGATGAAGCCGAGTCTTTTGGCTGCGGCCTTAGAGATTGTGCTTTTGCCCGCTCCGGCGGGTCCGTCAATTGCGATTGCTATAGACATAGTTTCAATTCCTTTCGATATTTGTTGCGTTTTATAAATACGCGGAGCTTTCTCCGGCAAGTCTGCCGGTCGACCACGCTATCATCAGATTAAATCCGCCTGTATAGGCGTCGACGTCGATCACCTCGCCGGCGAAATAGAGGCCTGAGACGAGCTTGCTCTCCATCGTTTTAGGGTTGATCTCGCTTACCTTGACGCCTCCGGAGGTTATTATTGCCTCCTCGATCGGCCTCGGGCGAATGATCTCCACATCAAAATCCTTCAACAGGCTGACAAGCGCGCGGCGCTCCTCGCGGGTTACGGAGTTACATTTTTTGTCGCGGGATATCTTCCATCTGTCCAGGATCACGGGAATAAGCTTTCTCGGGAGAAGCTTGGACAGTGAATTTGATACGTCCCTGTTGATATTCTCCGACAAGTCGCGAAGAATACGCGCGTCGAGTTGCTCGGGAGAAAGCGCGGGCTTTAAATCGATGTGAGCGACGTAGCCCTCGGAGAAATCCCGCATATTGCAGCTTGCCGAAAGAACCGTCGGCCCCGATATCCCGAAGTGGGTAAATAAAAGCTCGCCGAAATCCTCGTAGACCGTCTTTCCGCTTTTCGCGGTAATTTTGAGCGAAATATTCCTCAGAGACAACCCCTGCATGCGCCTGCAGTCGTTGTCGGGGCTTTCGAGCGGAACGAGCGAGGGCTTGGGCGCAACGACCGTATGACCCAGCGAACGGGCGAATTTGTAGCCGTCTCCCGTCGAGCCGGTTCGGGTGTAGCTTACGCCTCCCGTGGCGACGATCACACGATCCGCCGGAATAAAGCCGTCATTCGTGGCTACGCCGGTTATCGCGCCGTTTTCGGCCTTTACCGCTCTTACCTCGGAGTTGATTATTGACGCTCCGTTTTTAATGGCGAAGCGTCGCATAACGTCGACAACGTCGGAGGCCTTGTCGGATACGGGGAAAACGCGGTTACCGCGTTCTGTCTTGGTCTTTAGTCCCTGTTCCTCAAAAAAACCGATGATGTCCTGCGGAGGGAAATTGTTGATCGCGCTGTAGAGAAACTTGTTGTTGACCGGAGTATTGCTCATAAAGGCGTCGATGTCGCAGTTGTTTGCCAAATTACAGCGGCCTTTTCCGGTTATCATCAGCTTTCTGCCGACGCGGTGCATCTTCTCGAGGAGCTTTACATCGGCTCCGTAATACGCGGCAAAGCCTGCCGCCATTAGTCCGGCGGCTCCTCCGCCGATCACAACTACCCTATTCATTATTCTTTTTGTTTATGTCTTCCAAGGTGGACGTGTCGTATATTCCTTCGTGGTTCCATACCTTCTCGAGCTCGCGGAAGGTGTCGGAAACCTCGTCCTTCTTCTCAAGCACGGTGGCGACTATGAAAGCGTTGATAAGGCTCAGCGGAGCGACAAGCGAATCGACCACAGAAGCCATATCGCTTCGGGCGATAAGAACCTCGTCGGCGATCTCAACCAAGGGGCTTATCATACTGTCGGTTATGGCGATAACGTTTGCGCCGTGGTCGCGCGCGAGAGACATAGCGTCGACCGCCATAGTGCTGTAGCGCGGGAATGAGATACCGATAATAACGTCTTTTTCGCTTATGCGGAAAAGCTGCTCATAGGTATGGGTCTTGGAGGTATCGGTGATCACGCGGACGTTATCGAAGATAAGGCCAAAGTAATAGCCGAGGAACTGCGCGAGCGAGGCTGTTGAGCGCACGCCGAGGATATAAATTCGCCTGGCGTTGACTATAGACTTTACGGCGCGGTTAAAATCCTCGTGAGAGGTCTCCTCAAGGGTGCGTCTGATTTTATCGATATCCTGATTCATAATAGCGTCGAGCACGTTTCCGGAGCCTATGCGGCTTGTGGTAACGTCGATACGCTGTACGGAGGTAAGCTTATCCCTGATCATCTCCTGCATAGCCTTCTGGAGCTTTGGATAACCTGCATAACCGAGCTCTCCGGCGAACCTGACGACTGTGCTCTCGGATACGCCTACGGTTTTGCCGAGCTTAGAGGCGGTCATAAAAGCCGCCTGGTCGTAGTGCTCTCCTATATAATCCGCGATACGTCTCTGTCCCTTTGAAAAAGACGCCGCGTTCATTTCGATTCTTTGTAAAAGATGTTCTTCCATTTCATATACCTCAATTACATCAGTGAGTATGGGCATAAAGCCCTGTGTACTACAGCATTCATTTTATCACTTAAACTTGCAAAACTCAACTATTTTGAAGTAAGATTTTATTATTTTTGCAAGTTTTATAGATTTTAGCGGTCAAAACTTGCAAATGTGAGGTTAATATGGTAAAATTGATGAACTGATATTAAAGACAGGCGGAGATACTATGATAGCCATAATCGACTACGGCGCCGGAAACCTGCAAAGCGTGTACAAGGCGCTCAGGCATATCGGCGCGGAGTGTAAAATAACCTCGGACAGAGAAGAGATACTCGGCTGCGACGGAGCGATCCTGCCGGGAGTAGGCTCGTTCGGAGATACAATGGATACCCTTAACGAGCCCGACATAACCTCGGCCGTTAAGGAGTTCATCTCGACAGGCAAGCCGTTCCTCGGAATATGCCTCGGGCTGCAGCTTCTCTTTCCGGGAAGCGAGGAGAGTCCCGAAGCCGAAGGACTCGGTATACTTGAAGGAAGGGTTAGGAAGATCCCCTCGGGCGAAGGGCTCAAGATACCCCATATGGGCTGGAACAGCCTGAGGATCAGCGACAAAAGCGGGATTTTTGACGGCATAGAGGGCGAGCCCTACGTGTACTTCGTACATTCCTACTATCTTAAGGCAAAGGACAGCTCGATCGTTAGCGCCAGGACAGAATACGGGACAGCGATCGACGCCGCGGTTCATTACAAAAACGTAAGCGCGGTTCAGTTCCATCCCGAGAAAAGCGGCGATATAGGACTTAAGATGCTCAAAAACTTTGCTCTTATGTGCGAAAGGCAGGGATAAATATGTACGCAAAAAGAATAATCCCCTGTCTCGACGTTAAAAACGGCAGGGTCGTAAAGGGTATGAGCTTCGTGAATCTCGTCGACGCCGGCGACCCGGTCGAGTGCGCGGCTCAGTACGACAAGCAGGGCGCGGACGAGCTGGTTTTCCTCGACATCACAGCCTCGAGCGACTCGAGAAGCATTGTTGTTGATATGGTCGAGAAGGTGGCTAACACGATCTTCATCCCGTTTACCGTTGGCGGAGGGATCCGCACGGTAGACGACTTCAACGAGATCCTGCGTGCCGGAGCGGACAAGGTTTCCGTAAACAGCGCGGCGATAAAAAGGCCGGAGCTCATCAGCGAAGCCGCCTACAAATTCGGAAGTCAGTGCGTGGTTGTTGCGATCGACGCCAAGCGCAGAGCCGGAGGCTTTGAGGTATACATCAACGGCGGCAGAGTTCCGATGGGCATAGACGCCGTAGAATGGGCAGTTGAGGCCGAGAGGCTCGGAGCCGGCGAGATCCTGCTGACCAGCATGGACGAGGACGGCCAAAAAAAGGGCTACGACCTTGAGCTTACAAGAGCGGTTTCTGAAAGAGTCGGGATTCCCGTGATCGCCAGCGGCGGAGCGGGAGCTCTCGAGCATTTTTACGACGCACTTACAGACGGAAAGGCCGACGCGGTGCTGGCGGCTTCGTTGTTCCACTTTGGAGAAATACCGATCCCGAAGCTCAAAGAATACCTGGCCGGAAGAGGCATTTCGGTAAGAGTATAATTATCTGAAAAAACGGACAAATCTCAATTTCTCGGGATTTGTCCGTTCTTTTGTTATGCTGTTGTTTCAGAGGGCTCTGAGGGTTCGGTTTCAGCTTCGGTAGCTGTCGTCTCGGAGGGCTCTGAGGCTGTCGCGTCCGTCGCGGCTTCCGTGGAAGGCTCTGTCGGCGGATCTGTGGGAGGCTCCGTGGGCGGCTCTGTCACGAGGATGGAGAAGGTCTTTATCTCCATTGGAGTGCCGAGGAATTTTATTCTTGTAAAGAGCCTGTAGGGTGTTACCCTGTAGATCACGTCCTCGCCGTTCGTGACGGGATTTGAGTCGGTGTAGCTCTGACCGGGAGTATCGACAAGAAGCGTCTCCTCCTCGCCGGAGATACGGGTGACGCGATACATAATATTCGCGGTCGAACAGCTGTAGCTCAGGTCAACCGTCTCGCCCTCGTGATTGTCGAGGGTGAAGCTGTCGAGCACATCCGGCTGCGTGAGGGTTGTATAAGCCGTATCGCTCTCGCCCTTTATCTTGTATTTTGAGGCTGTGCCGGAGGAATTGAAGTTAGAGTAGCACCTAGCGGCGACGGTCGAATTCGTAAGCTTTAGGGCGTTGTATTTCTTAGGCGGATTGAGCACGTTATCATAAAGCTCAAAGCTCTTTTCAACACTGATAGTGGGATCGCTTGAGCCTACGAAATACACAGGCTCGACCGTGCTTGACGTTATGGTATTGTTCTTCATAACGGTTTTGTCCGCGCCGTAATTCAGGCGGACACCGTAGGAATTACAGTCAATCGTATTTCCGTCAAGCAGATTACCGCTGCACTGTCTGATAATTACTCCATGATCGCGGCAGGCTGACAGAGTATTCTTAATAAGGCTGTTGCCCGTGCTCTCGCGAAGGTAAACGCCTATGGGAGCGCCGCTTATGGTATTTTCCTCAAAGGTGGTGTTTTCGGCGTTTTCGAGCACATACGCGCCCTGGATGGTACACTCCTCAACGGTGTTGCTCTTGATCGTAGTGTTGAGTGACTTTGTAACATAAAAGCCTGTAGCGGAGCCGTTGATCGTATTATTCTCGATCGTGTTGCCGTTGGCTCCGGTCTCGACGTAAAAGCCGTAGTCGGTGCAGTCCTTGATCGTATTTTCGGTAATTACCGAGTTCACGGATTTAGCTATATCGAAGCCGCGCACCGAGCATTCTTTTACGTCGTTTGTCTCGACCTTAGAATCGGTAGTAGCGCCGAGACGGATACCTGTTGGACACTCGCTTACAGTGTTGTCCTTTATGAGCGTCTTATCGGCCGAGCTGAACGCGTAATAGCCCGCCGTCGTACAGAGCTTTGCGTCGTTCTGAGAAATGGTGGTTTCGGACGAGTTTTTTACAGCGTAGCCGTAGGAGCTTCCCGTGGCGGTATTTTTTTCGAAAAGGGTATTTTCGGCCTTGGAAAATGTGTATGTTCCGTAGGTTTTGTTATCCTTAAGGGTGTTTTCTCTGACGTTCGTACCGGAGCTTTCGCGCACCGCGATACCGGCTGTGGAACAGTTCGAAATAATGTTGCTCTCGATCACCGGATTGTTCTGACGCTGGACGTAGATACCGGAATTGACAAAATTGTCGATGGAGTTGTTCTTTACGGTCACGTTCTCTCCGTTGATCTTGTAGGTTCCGGCCGAGGTCAGGAAGATTCCCTTAGAGGCCTCGAGGGGGCCGTTTTTGACCTCGTTATTTGTGACGCTCACATTCTCGCAGCTCTTGACCTCGATCGCGTTCGCACTCTCGGAGACTGATTCGGTGAGGTCGATTTTGTTTTCGCTGATAACGGAATCCACACCGAAGTTGAGATGTATACCGACCGAGACGTTACCGGAGATTATATTCGGCTTTACCTGACCCTTGGAATTGATACCGATGCTTACGTTGTAGAGCTTGTAGGTTCCGGCCGATGTGCCGGTGATGAGGTCGTCGTTCTCGTAATGCTCGCCGAGAACGCGTATTCCGCATGCGCGGGTGTAATTGTTGTCCTCCTTGCGGAGCTTGATCGTATTCGTATGAATGTAGAGCTTGCTGTCGCGCACTATTTCGTCGCACTGCTCGTAGGTTTTGTAGTCAAGATTGTAGAAATTATATCCGGCTCCGGTGGTCATAGACCTGACGTCGATACCTAGGCCTACATCAGTCATCGTGTTGCTGTAGATGTTAGAGTTAGTCCAGTACACGCCGTAGATCGCGATTCCGCCTATGCTCTCGAAGGTGTTGTGGTGAACCTTGATACTGTCAAAGGGTCTTCCGAGAACTGCGTGGTGGCTTCCTATGCCGCGGAATTTGTTCTTGAAGCTGTTGTAGCTTATGGTTATTTTTTCGCAGGCAGTGTTGTCATAGCTTACAAACTCGGGCATAGCCTCGGCAGTACAGCAGTCGATCTGGATCGACTCGCGGCCGCCGTCGTTCGGGAAATTGTTGACCGGGTTTTCGTTAGTGAAGCTGTTCTTATTGATTTTAGCGTTATAAACTCCGGCAATCTCGATATCATGGCAGTTGTAATTCCCGACGAAATTACAGCCCTTGATAGTTAAATTCTTCATATGCGCAAAGCGCATGGTGGAATGCTGAATACGCCAGTTCAGGGTTCCGGCCTGAGAGTACGGAACCATAGCGTCCCAGGTGCCGCCGGTTATCGTGATATTCTTCGCGCCGTTGTAGCCTGAGGCCGACGAGGCCTTTTTGTTGTAGCCGTTTCTCAGCAGGTTTCCGTAGAGACGGAGGGTACAGCCCTCGGCTGAGAGAACAGTGTCGCTGTAGATTTTGAGTGTGCGGTCAAGCTGATAATAACCGGGCTCGACTGTCACTGTGGCCGGCTTTTTCGCCGTGGATTTTTTACGCGCCATATCAAGCGCGGCGTTCAGCGCGGCAGAAAAATTGCTCTTGTATTT
>CACYDK010000095.1 GCA_902773155.1 uncultured Ruminococcus sp. | reverse complement strand
CCTCAGGCACGACCGGAACGCCCAAGGGAGTTCCGCTCAACAATATCAACGAGGTGCTCTCGGCTCACGACGTTATGATGCACTTTCCCCTGTCGCCCTATGACAAAACTATGAATATGACGCCGTGGTTCCACCGCGGAGGTATACATTCGGGCGGCGTAACTCCGACCCTGTACGCAGGCGGCGAGATCGTTATTCTTCGCGATTTTCAGCCCAAGACCTGTCTGGATTATGTTGCAAAATACGGAATAACCTTTCTTATAGGCGTACCGTCTGTACTGAGCCTTCTCGCTAACCGTCAGGAAAAGCACCCAAAGGACATCAGCTCTCTCAAGGGCATAGTCACTATGGGAAGTCCGCTTGAAAAGCAGGAGTGCATACGTTTTCAGGAAATCCTTACTCCGAATCTTTTTAACGGCTACGGCACGACCGAGTCGTTCTGGAACACCTTCCTGCGTCCTCAGGATCTGCCCGGGATGTCGGGCACCGCGGGAAGAAGCTGCACCGACGACGAGGTTAGGATCGTAAAGGTTTACGAGGACAGAAAGGCCGAGCCCGACGAGACGGTTCCGAACGACGGAAAGACAGAGGGCGAGATCATCATAAAATGCCCTGCGAAAACCACCTACTGCTACGTTGGAAACGAAAAAGTAACCAAAGAGAAATTCTACAAGGGCTGGATGTACACCGCTGATATCGGAACATGGGACAAAAACCACTTTGTCACCGTAGCGGGACGCAAGGACGATATGATTATCAGCAAGGGCGAGAACATTTACCCGGCTCGTATTGAGGAAGCGATAAACACCTTCGAGCGCGTAAGCGAATGTATCGTAACCTCTGTTCCCGATAAAACCCGAGGCGAGGCGGTAGTGGCTTACGTTATACCTGCCGACGATTCTCTCACGGTTAAAGATGTACTGGAATTCTGCAAGGCCTCTCCGAATCTTTCGAAGTATCAGGTTCCGAGATATTTCAGGCTCGTAGAGGATTTCCCCAGAACCGCAACCGGAAAGAAGCAGCACTTCAAGGTAAAGGCTCAGGCAGCCGAGGACTTAAAGAACGGGCTTCTTTTAAGAAAATAAGAACAACCGGAAACCAAGCTCGCAAGCGAGTCGGTTTCCGGCTGTTTTCGGCTTTTATCAAAACAAGCAGCGCTAAGCACTGCAAATTCAGAAGCGGTAAATATTATTGAATTAGCTATATCTTTATTTTTTCACGTCGGTTCACGCCAACCACACCGCCTAGCGCGGAGGCGACAAGAGCGCAGAGCGCCTTATAAAGTGTAAAAACCGAGACTCCCTCGCTAAAGCTCTCCGCTCCGGAAATTATTACGGCGATAAGAATAACGAGTCCTGTCACCGCTCCGATAAGTATCCCGGCGCTTTTGTAAACCCTTGCCGAAGCAAAACCTCCCGAGAAGCTTCCCACCGCGAGAAAGAAGAGCGTGAGATAGGGCAGCATATCCGTCGGGAGCTTTCCTCCCATCACAATAATGAGAGAAGCTGCGAGCATCAGTAAAACTGTAATCAAACTTCCCAGAAGCACGCCAAAGAGCACGCTTTTTACCGCTTTTTTATTTATTTTTTTCGCTGACATAAGAATTCCTCCGAATATGATCTACTCGATTATATTCGGAGGAAAAAATTTTTATTACTATGTATTATTTCTTAAAGCGGGCAAAGAAGCCTTTTTTCTCGGTAGTCTCAGCGGAATTAACTTCCTTCTGAGTATCCACGGAAGAGATGCACCACTTTTTCATCTTCATCTTGTTGCGGTCGGAGCCGGTCTCGATGATGATAGCATCCTCGTCTTGCTTTATGGCAACTACGCGTCCCATTATTCCGCCGATGGTTGTGATCTCGTCGCCGATTTCAAGATTGTTGCGGATTTCGGCCTCCTGCTTCTTCTTCTTTGAGTTAGGTCTGATGAGGAAAAAGTAAAGAGCCGCAAAGATAGCGACATAGATTACGATCATTAAAATAAAGCTGTTTCCGCCAAACCCCTGCTGCGGAGCTGCGTCCATTGTAGGTAAAAAATTCATAATATGTTGTCCTTTCAAAAATAGTCCAAGCCGTATTATAGCAGATAAATCACGATCTTGCAAGGAATTTCTCGGGACAGGCGAAAATTTGGTGATTATATACGAATATTCAGTATTTCACGGTAGGTATTATAGAATTCTTCGTATCGGTTTTCGTCGAGAGCTTCACGGATTCTTTCGAGAAGCGTATTATAGAAATAGAGATTATGTGTCACGCAGAGCCTCATTCCCAGCATTTCGCCGGCCTTCATAAGATGGCGCACGTAAGCTCGGGAGAAGCTTTTACAGGTTGGGCACTCGCACTGCTCGTCAATAGGAGCGGGATCCAGAGCATACTTTGAGTTCATTATGTTCCTGATACCCTTCCACGTAAAAAGATGTCCGTGGCGGGCGTTCCGGCTGGGCATAACGCAGTCGAACATATCTACCCCGCGGTGTACGGCCTCGATGATATTGACCGGAGTACCGACTCCCATAAGATAACGGGGCTTGTCATAGGGCATATGCGGGATGACCTCGTCGATTATCTCATACATAACCTCGGTCTCCTCGCCTACAGCGAGTCCGCCGATAGCGTAGCCGTCGAGCTCAAGCTCGGCGATCCTTTTCATATGGTCAACACGCAAATCCTTGTAAATGCCGCCCTGGTTGATTCCGAAGAGCTTTTGCTGAGGATTGACCGCGTCCCCGAGTGAATTGAGTCTCGTCAGCTCGTTTTTACAGCGAACGAGCCACCTCGCGGTGAGCTCTGCGGAACGCTTGGTGTAATCGTAGGGCGAGGGATTCTCAACGCACTCGTCGAAGGCCATAGCGATCGTTGAGCCGAGATTGGACTGGATCTGCATACTGAATTCCGGCGTCATAAAAATCCTGTGACCGTCTATGTGAGAATTAAAGGTAACGCCGTCCTCGGTGATATTTCTCAGCTTAGCCAGCGAAAACACCTGAAAGCCGCCGCTGTCGGTCAGAATCGGGCCGTCCCAGCGCGTAAACTTGTGAAGCCCTCCGAGGGTCTTAACGTTCTCGTCTCCGGGACGAAGGTGCATATGGTAGGTATTGCTGAGCATTATCTGGCATTTTACGTCCTTTAAATCGAAGGCCGACAGCGCTCCCTTTATCGCTCCGCAGGTCGCGACGTTCATAAAGCACGGCGTCTGAACTGTGCCGTGGACGGTATTAATCACGCCTCTTCGGGCGGAGTTTTCATTTTTAATTACTTTAAACATAAGCCTTTTCTCCGTAAGCAGAATTTTCGGCGCGGATAATCCACGCCGAACATTTAAAACAAATCGATGTGTGTACCGGTTCTGATCAATTCTAGAATCAGCCTATCGGAGTTCACTTTATAGATTAACAACCAATCAGGTTTAATGTGACATTCACGTAGTCCTTTATAGTTGCGTGAATTCTCCAAGGAATGATCTCTGTATTTAGAGGGTAGGGGCTGTTGTAACGCAAGAAGTGAAACGACAGTTGTCAATTCTTTTTCGTTACAGCCCCTTTTTACAGCGAGCTTATAATCTCTTTTGAATTGTCCCGTAAAAACAATTTTAAGCATTTAGAGCCTCCATTAACGACTCAACACTATCAAACGGGCCATAAACATCTTCGCCTTTTTCAGCGGCTTCTATTGCCGCTATTGTCACAGAATTAGGCATTTCCGTTTTAATCTCAAATGGAATTCTATGTTCTCTGACAACTGTTTTTGCAAACATATTGAAAACAGAGCTGACGGATAGACCTATTTCATTGCAAAATAAATCAAATTCTCTTTTTGTGTTTTCATCCATTCTTATATTAACATTTGTTTGTGCCATAATTATACCACCTTTCTATCTAATATTATAAGCATTTTTATATGATATGTCAATAATATTAGTAGAATATTAATATACAAATCATAGAATGGCCATCGCGTCTCCAAAAGAAAAGAAGCGATATCTCTGTTCCACGGCGGTTTTGTAGGCGTTCATAATATTATCGTAGCCGGCAAAGGCTGAAACGAGCATGATCAGCGTGCTTTCCGGAAGATGGAAGTTCGTAATGAGTCCGTCGATAGCCTTAAACTCAAAGCCGGGATATATGAAGATTTCGGTATAGCCCTCGCAGGCCTTTATCTCGCCGTATTCGGCCGCAACGCTCTCGAGAGTACGGCAGGAGGTCGTACCGACCGCGATCACACGCTTGCCGTTCTTCCTGGTTTCGTTGATCACACGAGCGGTTTCCTCGGGGATCTCGTAGTGCTCGCTGTGCATTTTGTGCTTGGTAACGTCCTCAACCTTTACAGGACGGAAGGTCCCGAGCCCAACATGAAGGGTTACATACACTATATTGACGCCCTTGCTGCGGATTCTGTCCATAAGCTCCTCGGTAAAATGCAGTCCGGCGGTCGGAGCGGCCGCGGATCCGAGCTCGTGGGAGTAGACCGTCTGATAGCGCTCCTTGTCCTGCAACTTTTCGGTGATGTAAGGCGGAAGCGGCATCTGTCCGATCTTATCGAGAGTGGCAAAAAAGTTTTCGTCGCAGTCGAAGTCAACGATCCTGTTGCCGTCGTCCTTTACCCCGACGACCTCTGCGGTCATTAAACCGTCGCCGAACGAAAACCTCGCTCCCTCTCTCGCCTTTCTGCCGGGCTTACAGAGAGTTTCCCAGCGGTTTCCGGAGAGTTGTTTAAGCAACAGAAACTCAACGTTTGCTCCCGTGTCGAGCTTTTTTCCGTAAATTCTGGCGGGCAAAACTCGCGAATCGTTAGCCACGAGGGTATCGCCCTCCTCAAGATAATCTATTATATCGTAAAAATGCTTATGTGCAATTTCCCCGCTGTTTCGCCCCAGCACGAGGAGTCTCGACGAATCTCTCGGCTCTAACGGCGTCTGAGCAATGAGTTCCTTCGGCAAATTGTAGAAAAAATCACTGGTTTGCATACTATTTTCCTCTCTCTTAAAAAGGTTAGAATTTTGTAACATTGATTGACAACCCAGGGTTATAATGATATATTATAGGTTAGGTAATTGTTGGAGTAAGTTTCTTGGGCGAACGCCCTAAAAACCGCATTTTAACTTAGTTTTGAAGGCTTTTTCCGGGCGTTGCTTAATTATAATATCTTATTTTCCCGAAACTTACAACTATTCTTAACAAATTGTAATATGTGGAGGAAAAAAACATGAAAAATTATAAAGTCGGCGTTATAGGCGCCACAGGAATGGTAGGTCAGAGATTTTTACTTCTTCTCTCCAAACACCCCTGGTTTAATATCACAACATTAGCCGCGAGCTCCAGGAGCGCCGGCAAGAAATACGGCGAGCTTATGGACGGCCGCTGGCTTCTTGACGAGCCTATGCCCGAAGAGGTAAAGGATATGGTCGTTATGGACGCCGCCGAGGTCGAGAAGGTTGCCGCTACGGTAGACTTCTGCTTCTGCGCTGTAAATATGCCCAAAGACGAAATCAAGGCTCTTGAGGAGGCTTACGCCAAGGCAGAGTGTCCTATAGTTTCAAACAACTCGGCAAACCGCTTTACTCCCGACGTACCGATGGTTATTCCGGAGATCAACGCGGATCACATCAAGATCATAGAGGCTCAGAGAAAGCGTCTCGGCACAAAGCGCGGCTTTATAGCCGTCAAGTCCAACTGCTCGCTCCAGAGCTACGTTCCCGCTATTCATCCCTTAAAGGAGCTCGGCGTCAACAAGGTTCTCGCCTGCACATATCAGGCGATCTCCGGCGCCGGAAAGAACTTCAATACATGGCCTGAGATGGTAGATAACCTCATCCCCTACATCGGCGGCGAGGAAGAAAAGTCCGAGAAGGAGCCCCTCTTCACGGCACAGTGCTTCAGAGTTCCTGTTTCGGACGGACATACGGCAGCCGTATTCGTAAAGTTCAGGAAGAAGCCCTCCAAGGAGCAGATGTTAGAGGCGTGGAAGAATTTCTGCGGCGTTCCGCAGGAGCTCGACCTCCCCAGCGCTCCTTGATCTCCTCAAGGTCGGGCTTCTTGTCGAACGATACGAATACAGCCGCTGTGTGACCGTCACTTACGGGCACTCTCAGGCACTGAGATGTGATGGAAGGATTTGTAGCCGGCTTAATCT
>CACYDK010000094.1 GCA_902773155.1 uncultured Ruminococcus sp. | reverse complement strand
CGCCTGTCAAAAGCGTTTTGAGCTTCTGCTTTGCAAGCTCCGACTCGACCGCCTCGACCTCGGAAAGAGCCTCGTCAAAGAGGGACTCGTCCTCCTCCTCGTTAGCCAGCTCTATAAGCGCGTGCGCGTCCTCGTAGTGGTCGACGAGCTTGTTATATTCGTCCACCGCGCCCTTGAGAGCGCCGGTTCTTTGCAGTACCTTCTGCGATTTTTCAACATCGTCCCAGAATCCCGGCTCGGTAGCGCGCAGCTCGAGCTGCTGGATCTCGGACATCATCGACTTGAGCCCCAGAGCGTCGGAGAGATCGTCGATATCGGGCTTTGAGCCCTCGAGTCTTAGTAAAAGTTCTTCGAACTGAACCATATGATCACCTAATTCATAAACTAAAAGCAGTTATCAGCTTATCTGGGTTATTATATCAAATGCCATATAAAAAGTAAAGTAAATAAAGCGTATTTTATTGACCAAATGCGCTTTTTTCACGTTTTTTTAAAAAGTGCGATAAATAATTTGCTTTTTTCCAATAATAGGTTTATAATATATTAAATATCATCTGATATCATGGAGATTTTTATGGAATATAAAAAATACAACTGTCCTGTATGCGGCGAACGGTTTGAGGACGGCGACGACATTGTTGTTTGTCCCGAATGCGGGGCGCCGCACCACAGAAAATGTTACGAGGAAGAAAACCGCTGCGCCTACGCAGACAAGCACTCGGAGGACTTTGACTTTGAGAGCGTGAACGCTCAGCAGAACGACGAGAACACCGGCGCTGTGATCTGCCCGAGATGTCAGGCCGAAAACCCGGCAGGGATGTTCTACTGCGGAAAATGCGGTTTTCCGCTGGGTTTTCAGCAGCAAAACCCTCAGTACGCGCAGAACGCGCAGAATCAGCAAAACGCCCGGAACGGCTATCAGCAGACTCAGAACGGAATGCCCTTCGGCTTTGGCGCGGCGTTTACAGCCGACCCGATGGGCGGTATTCCGTCGGAGACTGATCTGGGCGACGGTGTAACGGCAGGAGAGGCCTCGAAATTTGTTCAGAAAAACACCCCTTACTTCATCCGTGTTTTCAACAAAATCAAGACCTTCTCAAGCGGACGCTTCAGCTTCTGCGGATTCCTTTTCACCGGCGGCTATCTGCTCTACAGAAAAATGTACAAGCTCGGCGGAATCATAACAGCGATTATGATTTTGCTGATAACGGCGGAGACCTACATCACCTATTCCACCGTATACTCTGACCTTTCGAACGCGATCGAGCAGGTCGTCGCGTCGAAAGCTCAGTACAGCTTCTACGGCTCGGGCTACTTTGCGATTTATGAGGCGTTTCTGACGCTGGATTTGTGGAAGCAGGTCGTGCTGGGAGTGATGGTTCTTTGCTCGGTGCTGAGACTCGTAATACAGATCGTAGTAGGGATCAACGCAAACAAATGGTACTTTAAACACTGCAAAAAGGAAATCAAGGCCATAAAGGACAGCGAAGCGAATCCTCAGCAGGCCTTGGAAACGCGCGGAGGAGTCAATCTCGCTCTCGCGGTTAGTATGTACGCCGTTTATTTGGCGATCAACTACATTCCTCTTATTTTGCAGATGTAGATTTGACCCTTTGCCCATAATTGCGGCGAGGGCGGAAAGGTTTTGAAATCAATATGAAAATAAGGAAAGCGATTATTCCGGCGGCGGGACTCGGCACAAGGGTTCTTCCGGCAACAAAATCAATGCCAAAGGAAATGTTCCCGATCGTCGACAAGCCGACGATACAGTACATCGTAGAGGAAGCGGTAAACTCCGGCCTCACCGATATTATGATCATCACAAACCGCGGCAAGGGACTTATGGAGGATCATTTTGACCATTCTCCCGAGCTTGAGGCGTCGCTTATCAAAAGCGGAAAGACCGATATGCTGCGCGAGGTTACGGAGATCGCCGAGCTCGCGGACATAACCTTTATACGCCAGAAGGAGATGAAGGGACTCGGCCACGCCGTGCTAAAGGCCAGATCCTTCGTCGGCAACGAGCCTTTCGCTATCCTCTTCGGCGACGGCGTAATAGACTGCGACGGAACTCCGGCTATAAAGCAGCTCATCGACGCCTACGGCGAATTCGGCGAGGGCGTGCTCGGAGTTAAAAAGGTTCCGGAGAGCGAGGTTCACAAATACGGCGTGCTCAAGGTTGAAAACCTCCACGACAACGTTTTCAAATGCACCGATATGATAGAGAAGCCGCAGCGCAAGGAAGATATCCTCTCGCTCTACTCGATAACCGACCGCGTAGTTCTTCCTCCGGAGATCTTTGACATTCTCGAGCGCACCGCTCCGGGAGCAAACGGAGAGATACAGCTCACCGACGCGATGAAGGAGATCGCTGTCACTAAGGGCATGACGGCAGTGGAGCTCGAGGGCAACCGCTTTGATATGGGCAATAAGTTCGGAGTGCTCCAGGCGAATATCGAAATCGGACTAAAGCACCCCGAAACAAAGGATCAGCTCAAGGCCTATATCAAGGAGCTCGCGAAAGAAATTTGATCGGATCGCTCAGGCAGCTTTCGCCGAATCTATCAAATTACCGGTACATACAACAATGTATGGACAATGTTTTTTCAATACGATACACATTCAATAAAGGCGCTCGACCCGAGCGCCTTTACTTATTACTTTTTACTTCTTGCTTTTTGCTTTTTACTTTTTACTTAACCATAACCGTCTTGCTTCCCCTCTTTGAGCGGGTCGCGTTAGCACGGCTTTCTTTAAAAAATTTATGTTTTCTATTGATTTTTTGACTGATAAGTAGTATTATATCCGCAACAACGAAAGGCAACGAAGCTTTCCGCTTCATTGCCTTTTTGTTTTTATTACTCTGCGCCGGTTCCCGATAATAGTATCAGTACCAGATCTCGATCATCTTGGGACGGCGGTTTTCGTAGATCGTAAAATGCTCGAAGCCGCTTATTCTCGCGGTTTTTAAGCCCTGCTCGATCCCCTTGGCCAAATCTGAGGCGCGGTGAGCGTCGGAGCCGATCGTCACGTATTTTCCGCCCAGCTCGCGGAATCTCTTTATTACGTTTATATCCGGAAGAGTCCTTCCGATCGTCTTGAACAATCCGGAGGTATTGATCTCGAGCGCCTTTTCTCTTTTTGCGAGAGCGCTCAAAACGGCGTCGATTTTTTCCGCGTAATCGTCGAGATCGGGGCGGAAGTCGGTTCGCTCGTAGATATACCGCAGAGGATATGTAAGATGTGCCAGGCTGTCGAAGTCGGCGTTTTCGGCCGTATCGAGAAGCTCGTCAAAATAGCGGCCGAGGAATCTCGGGATATCCTGAGTAGAATAATCCAGGTAGTAAAAATCCTCCTCGTCCTTTAGATTGTGGATCGACGCGAGAATAAAATCGAAATCCGCGATCCCCATAGCTTTTTTTGTGAGCTTAGGCTGATGCGTCGGCTCTCCAAGCTCCATTCCGCGGTAGATTTTCAGCTTACCTTCAAAACGTGGAGAGATTTCCTCGACCTCTCGAACCGATCTTTCGATCTGACGGAGCATATCGCCGAACTGGCTGTCGGCTCCGAGCCTGATCTCGGGAGCCTCCATATGGTCGGTCACGGCAATCGCGCTGAGGCCGAGCTCCACGGCTTTTTCGGCCATTTCGAGCACGGTGCTCTCGCCGTCAAAGGAATTGACTGTATGAACATGGGTATCGCATAAAATTTTCATATTTTTCACCACTTTACGTAATTATCGCCCAAGGCGGATTTTTGGCATATGACATAATGATCGGCAGACGGGACGCGGCGTGTACCGCGCTGTTGCTTTGATTAAAATATATCACATATTTATGCGTTTTGCAAATCCAATTATTCATGGAATTATTACGGCAAAGCATTTGCATTTTCAAATCTATTGTAGTATAATATTATGTATATTTTTTACCGGAGGTATGCTTATGAAAGCTGTTATTACTGTTATTGGCAAGGATTCAGTGGGAATCCTCGCAAAGGTATCCTCGGCGTGCGCCGAAGCCGGAGTAAACATAGTAGAGGTAACGCAAAGCGTACTTCAGGATATGTTCGCGATGATCATGCTCGTACAAATCGATAAAGACGCCCTTGGAATGGACGCCTTAAGGGAAAAGCTCGACCGCGTGGGAGAGCGCACCAACACCAAGATCCACGTTATGCACGAGGACATATTCAACAGTATGCATCGAATATAATCGAGGTAAATTATGCTGGAAACAAAAGACATTCTTGAAACCATAAATATGATAGACAACGAAAACCTCGACGTGAGAACTATCACGATGGGGATTTCACTGCTCGAATGCATAGACGAGGACATTGACAAGGCCAGCGCAAAGGTCTACGACAAGGTTTGCCGCTACGCTCAGGATCTGGTCAAAACAGGCGAGGACATCGAGCGGGAATTCGGCATTCCGATAATCAACAAGCGCATTTCCGTAACGCCTATAGCGATGGTCGCGTCGGCCTGTCAGAGTCACAATCCCGTAAAATTCGCGAAGGCTCTCGACCGCGCCGCTCACGAGCTGGGAGTAAACTTTATCGGCGGCTACTCGGCTCTGGTGCACAAGGGCTTTTCGGCCGGAGATTACGCGCTGATCGACAGTATCCCCGAGGCTCTCAGCGAAACCGAGCTGGTATGCTCCTCGGTAAATATAGGCTCAACAAAGGCCGGACTGAATATGGACGCCGTGCGTCTTATGGGAAAGGCGGTAAAGCTCGCGGCCGAGAAAACCGCCGACCGCGACTGCATAGGAGCCGCAAAGCTCGTGGTATTCTGCAACGCTCCCGAGGATAACCCGTTTATGGCCGGAGCCTTCCACGGCGTAGGAGAAGCCGACTGCGTTATCAACGTCGGAGTATCGGGACCCGGAGTGGTCAGAGCGGCTTTAGCCAAGGGCGGCGAGGGAAAGACCATCGACGAGATCGCCGATATGGTCAAGAAAACCGCGTTCAAGATAACTCGTATGGGTCAGCTCGTAGCCAAGGAAGCCTCCAAGAGACTCTGCGTTCCGTTCGGAATCGTTGACCTCTCGCTCGCTCCCACCCCGGCTGTAGGCGACAGCGTTGCGTACATCCTCGAGGAAATGGGACTTGAGACCTGCGGCTGTCACGGCACTACCGCCGCGCTCGCGCTTTTGAACGACGCGGTCAAGAAGGGCGGCGTTATGGCGTCGTCCCACGTCGGAGGACTGAGCGGAGCCTTTATACCTGTTTCAGAGGACGCCGGTATGATCGCCGCGGCAAGATCCGGCGCGCTTGATATTACAAAGCTCGAGGCTATGACGGCGGTATGCTCCGTCGGCCTCGATATGATAGTTGTTCCCGGCGACGTCACCGCGGAGCAGATTTCCGCGATCATCGCGGACGAAGCCGCAATAGGTATGGTCAACACCAAGACCACGGCGGTGAGACTGATCCCCGCGATCGGCAAAAAGGCCGGCGATGAGCTGAGCTTCGGCGGACTTCTGGGCACAGGTCCCGTAATGCCCGTAAGAAAAGGCGATCCCTCGGTATTTATAAACCGTGGAGGACGCTTGCCGGCGCCGCTGCAGGCTCTTAAAAACTAAAAAAGGTGATACTCTGCAGGATATGATAAAGAAGCTGGTCGAGATCGACGAGCAAGCCCGTCTTTACAGCGAGGAAACCGAGCGCGAGCGCGACAGACTCGAGCATGAGATCGAGCTCGACGCCAAGGCTATAGAGGAAAAATATATGGCCGACGCGAAGGACGAGGTCGAAAAGGAGACCGAAGCTCTTAAGCAAAAAAACGCCGAAAGCTTTGAGAAAAAGGATAACATACGCAAGGCCTCGCTCAAAAAGCTGGAGGAAAAGTTTAGAAGCGAAAAGGACAACTGGGTCAACCGGATAGTCGAAAACGTGCTGTCCTAGGGGGCGAAAAAATGTCTGACACAAGCTACGCAGTTCTCACCCGCGCAAAGGCGAAGTTCGGAAAGCGCCTTAGGGAGAGGGACTACAAAAGCATGATGGAATGCGATAACGTCGCGGAGGTTATGGCTTATCTAAAAAGCAATACCCGCTATATCGAGGCCTTTGGAGAAGCAAACGAGCGCGGAATAAGGCGCGGACTCTTTGAAAACCTCCTTAAGCAGTATATGACCGACGAGCTCGACATTATGTGTCGCTACGAGCTGAGCGTCGGCGAGGACATATCAAAATACATCGCACACAAAACCGAGATCCAGGAGATCATCAGGATCCTTACTCTCCTTAATTCAGGCGACAAGAGCAGCTTCAACTTCTCGATACCGCCGCATATAGCTAAAAACTCCTCAATAAACCTGACTCTCCTGGCTCAGGCTAAGGACTACGGACAGTTTCTGGAGGCTATTAAGAAAACGCGCTACGCTAAGCTTCTACGAAAATACCAGCCCGACGAAAAGGGACTTCTGCCGATCACCGAAATCGAGAACAAGCTCTTTATAGAGCTGTACATGGAGCTGTACGCCGCAGTGAGCAAAGCGGACGATTCCGAGAAAACCGATCTCATCAACCTGCTGGATATGGTTATGGATTTTAAGAATTTCATAGCGATACTCAGACTAAAAAAATACTACAAGGTAAAGCCGGATATCCTGAAAAAATATCTGATCCCGCTGGGCAGCCTTTCGGAAAGCGTCATAAACGAAATGCTCACCGCCGAAAGCTCCGCCAAGGTTTACGAGATCATGGAGAGGACCCGCTCCGGGAGGCTTATCCCTAAGCTGAACTCTCCGTATTCGGGCGAGATACCGATAAGAGCCGAGTTTTATCTGGCAAGAAAAAATATGTACTATTCCGACAGCCCCGCTACGGTCATGATCTCATACATTCTTCTTTCCGAGATCGAGCTTCATAATATGGTGTGCGTGATCGAGGGCGTAAGATATCACATAGATAAAGAAAAAATTGAGAATCTACTGATTTACTGATATAGGAGGTGGTTTTTTGGGCGTTGAACAGATCAAGGCTTTCAGCATAATCGGGAATATGCGGTCGCTCGACCGGGTCTCGGTTACACTGGGAAGGTCGAAAGTTTTTCAGCCTGACGAGGTCAAAAACTTCTATTCCGACACCGGAGGCTTTAAAAAGGTCTCGGCGAGCGGAACCTGCTCCGAAGCGCTGTCCCGTTTCAGAGAGGCGATGAAGGAGCTCGACATCGCTCCGGAGTTCGTAAGAACCAAAAAAACCTTTAATCCGTCAATCGAGGAGATCGAGGATTATTCCGAAAGACTTCTCGCCAAGGTTGAAAAGTACAGCAAAAAGCGCGCCGAGCTTCGGCTGGAGTATAACGAATGCCGCCGCGCTCTGGAGGAAACGAGCCACTTTGTAGGGCTCGACCGAAACATTGAGGAGCTGCTTTCGATGAAATACGTCAAGGCGGTTTTCGGAAGGATCCTCAAGGACAACGTTAAAAAGCTCGAAACCGAAAACTACAAAAACGATTTCATAGAATTCGTTCCCTGCTCAACAGAGGGAGCTTACATATGGGGAGTTTACTTCGCCCCGATAAACGAATTCGAAAAGGCCGAGAGGCTATTCTCCAGACTGTACTTTGAAAAAAGCACCTTCGGAAGTATGGATTCCGACCCTGAGAAACAGCACAAACTGCTTTCGGCCGATATCCAAAAGCTCTCCGAGTCGCTCGAAAAGCTCGACGAAAAGCTTGAGACCTACGCTGAGGAAAAGCGAAAGAAGATTTTGGCCTATTACACAAAGGCGTCGGAGCTCGACCTTTACCTTTCGATTCGTACTCACGCGCTCGAGCGAAACGGAAACTTCTGCCTTACAGGCTGGGTTCCCGAGACCAAGGCCGACAAGCTCCGCGAAAAACTCGAGAAAATCGAGAGCGTCGAGGTCAGCGTATCCTCCGGCGACGATGAAAGGGAGCTATCCCCTCCCGTAAAGCTTAAAAATGTCTTTTTAGCCCGTCCGTTCGAGTTCTACACCGAAATGTACGGCGTTCCCAAATACAACGAGATCGACCCGACGGCGTTCATCGCCTTTACCTACGTTCTGCTGTTCGGAATAATGTTCGGCGACGTAGGCCACGGAATTATCGTCGCGATAGTCGGACTGCTTATGTGGTTTATAAAGCGTATGCCCATAGGAAAGATCCTTATCCCGTGCGGAATATCCGGCGCGGTTTTCGGAGTCGTTTACGGCAGCGCGTTCGGCTTTGAGAACGCTATGGACTGGTTTTATAAGGGAATCATCCGTATGCCTCACAAGCCGATAGAGGTAATGAGCCCGGAATTCACAAGCACAATACTGTTTTTGGCCGTCGGCATAGGAATGTGCCTTCTGTGCGTAGCGATGGGGCTCAACATCTACAGCTCGCTCAGGCAGAGAAATCCCGGCCGCGCGCTGTTTGACACAGGAGGGCTTGCGGGGCTCATATTCTACGGAATGCTCTGCGCGGGGCTTGGAGGAATGATGATATTCGGAGTTAACCTCTTCTCCCCCGTATACATAGCCGTTATCGTGCTTATGTTTGTGCTCATTTTCTTTAGAGAGCCGCTCGGAAAGCTCGTAAACAGAGAAGCCGACTGGAAGCCCGAAAATATCGGAAGCTTCATAGCCGAAAACATTTTTGAGGCGCTCGAGGTTCTCTTGAGTTATGTCACCAACACGATGAGCTTCCTTCGTGTAGCGGCCTTCGTGCTGGTTCACGCCGGAATGATGCAGGTCGTGTTCACGCTCTCGGACACAGCGGGAGCTATCGGCTACGTTCCGATAATGATAATCGGAAACCTGCTCGTGTGCGCGCTTGAGGCGCTTCTGGTATCTATTCAGGTTTTAAGGCTTGAATACTACGAAATGTTCAGCCGTTTTTATTCAGGCGAAGGCAGACCCTACGAGCCTGTCAAGCTGAAATTAGTCAAGTGATTTTTTGGAGGTCTATTATGTTGTTTAATGCTTTTTTACTTATCTTTCCCGTAGTTTTTCTTGTACTCTCGGTAGTACTCGTTACTAAATCCGTTAACAAGGGTCGCAATGCCAAGCGTTCGATGCTGACTCAGCTCCTCTCCTTCGGCGCGGTGCTCGCCCTTACAGTCATCTGTCCTATCGTAGCAAACGCCGCTCCCGCGGATTCCGCTACGGCAGTAATGAATCTTGATCCCATCGCGAAGGGTCTGCAGTACATAGGCGCCGGCCTCGCTACAGGCATCTCCTGCATAGGCGGAGGTATCGCCGTTGGAAAGGGCGCTCCGGCCGCTATCGGAGCCGCCGCCGAGGATCCCAAGAACTTCGGTAAAGCGATCATCTTCGTCGCTCTCGGCGAAGGTATCGCCCTCTACGGTATGCTTATCTCCATCCTTATCCTTAACGGCTGATTACCGTATAACGCTATGAAATACTACTTGATAAGCGATAACGTAGACACCCAGATGGGTATGCGTCTCGCGGGTATCGAGGGAGTTGTCGTACACTCCGAGGAGCATGTAAGACAGGAGCTCCACAAGGCGATGGAGATGAAGGACGTGGCGGTTATCCTTATGACCGAGACCCTCGTCTCGAAATGTCCGGAGCTTGTATACGACCTAAAGCTTCACCGCAAGCAGCCCTTAATAGTTGAGATCCCCGACCGCCACGGAAACGGCAGAACAGCCGACAGTATCACCAAATACGTCAGGGACGCTATAGGAGTAAAACTGTAAAAGAGGATAGCTATGGATAACAATAACAAAACCGGCAATTTCCTGAGCGCAATAAAAAAATACTCCGAGGAAGAGCGCGGCAAGGCCGTCGCCGAGATGGAGGCAAAAAGAACCGAAGCTCTCGAAAAGGCCGAAAAAGCCTCCGCCGCAAAGGCCGAGGCATATAAAAAGCGCGAGCTCTCAAGAATCACCGCCGAAATCACTAGCGAATACGCGGTAAAAAATCTGAACGCTCAGGGCGAGGTTTTCAAAAAGCGCGACGAAATGGTATCGGAAATCTTTAAAAGCGCAAAAGAAAAGCTACGCGGATTCTCGCATTCAGACGCGTACGGGAATAAGCTGCTGTGCGACGCGCGCGAGATTCGTCAAACGGTCGGCGAGAGACCGTGTACGGTGTACCTCAGAGCCGAAGATATGAACTATGCTGAGGAAATCAAGGCGATTTTCGGACAGGAAGCCGAAATATGCGAGGACAAAAAAATCGAGCTCGGCGGAATCAGATGCTACTGCCGCGAGCTCAGACTCGTAGCCGACAACACTCTGGACTCCAAGCTCGAAGCTCAGAGGGAATGGTTCTCGGAAAACGCTGATTTGAGGATATAAAGATGAATACATATAAGATTTTCGGAATTAACGGACCTGTCGTAACCGTAAAGGGTCAGACAAGCTTCGAGATGATGGAGATGGTTTATGTCGGCGAGGATAATCTTGTTGGCGAGATCATCGGAATCACCGACGACAGCACAACTATCCAGGTATACGAGGAGACCACCGGACTTCGTCCCGGAGACCCCGTTACCGGAACGGGAAGTCCTATGAACGTACTCCTCGGCCCCGGAATACTCGACAATATCTTCGACGGTATCGAGCGTCCGCTCAAGGCTATCGAGGAGCAGTCGGGCGCTTTTATCAGCCGCGGAGCAAAGGTAACCTCGCTCGACGATCAAAAGCTTTACGACGTTACACTTAAGGTCAGACCCGGCGACAAGGTAAAGGGCGGCGAAATCTACGCCACCCTCCCCGAAACAAAAATAATTGAACACAGGCTTATGGTTCCGCCGCTTATCTCGGGCGAGATCGTCGAAGCCGCGCCCGACGGACAGTACAGGCTATTCGACGTTGTGGCTCGTCTTAAGGACGACTCCGGCGAGATTCACGACCTTACGCTCTGCCAGAAATGGCCTATCCGCACCTCGCGCCCGATAGCAGAACGACTCTCCACGAGCGTTCCGCTCATCACGGGTCAGCGCGTTATCGACACGATGTTCCCCATAGCGAAGGGCGGCGCGGCAGCGATCCCCGGGGGCTTCGGAACAGGAAAAACAATGACGCAGCACCAGCTTGCAAAATGGTGCGACGCCGATATCATCGTATATGTCGGCTGCGGCGAGCGCGGAAACGAGATGTCTCAGGTTCTTGAGGAATTCTCGGAGCTTATCGACCCTAAATCCGGCCGTCCTATGACCGACCGCACGGTGCTTATCGCCAACACCTCAAATATGCCTGTCGCGGCTCGAGAGGCCTCGATCTACACGGGAATAACCCTAGCCGAATACTACCGCGATATGGGCTACGACGTTGCGATAATGGCGGACTCGACCTCTAGATGGGCGGAGGCGCTGCGCGAGATTTCCGGTCGACTCGAGGAAATGCCGGCCGAGGAAGGCTTTCCGGCTTATCTTCCCTCGAGACTCGCCGAGTTCTACGAGCGCGCAGGACGCGTTTCTACGCTTTCGGGCTCCAACGGCTCGGTCACGATCATCGGCGCGGTATCGCCCCAGGGCTCGGATTTCTCGGAGCCCGTTACACAAAACACCAAGCGCTTCACCCGCTGCTTCTGGGCTCTTGACAAGGCTCTCGCCTATGCGAGACACTACCCGGCTATCAACTGGATAGACTCCTACAGCGAGTTCTTTAACGACATCGACCCGTGGTTCTCCAAAAACCTTGGCGACGATTTTGTGGAGTACCGAACACGCATT
Organism: uncultured Ruminococcus sp.; assembly: GCA_902773155.1. Taxonomy (GTDB): domain Bacteria; phylum Bacillota; class Clostridia; order Oscillospirales; family Acutalibacteraceae; genus Ruminococcoides. The sequence goes on along the minus strand of CACYDK010000094.1, from coordinate 5,958 downwards.
TCCGCTCTTCTGCAGGAAGAAAGCAATCTTATGGAAATCGTAAAGCTGATCGGCGCGGACGTTCTTCCGGACGACCAGAAGCTTGTAATAGAGATCGCGAGAGTCATCAGGGTAGGCTTTTTACAGCAGAACGCCTTCCACGCCGACGACACCTTCGTGCCGCTTGAGAAGCAGAAGAATATGATGAGGGTGATACTTCATCTCTACGACAAATCGCGCGAGATCGTCGCCAAGGAAATCCCGATTTCCAAGATCATCGCGCTCGGACTTTTCGACAAGCTTACAAAAATGAAGTATGACATTCCCAACAGCAAGCCGGAAATGTTCGACGATTACATTAAGGAAATCGACAAAAAGATCAAGAAGCTAATGTAAGGAGATAAACCTTATGATCATAGATTACGTAGGCGTTAAGGAAATTAACGGCTCGCTCGTTGTTATCGACGGCGTAAAGGGAGTTTCGAACGAGGAAATCGTAGAGCTCCGCCTGGATAACGGAACCCGGCGCCAGGGTCGTGTGGTTCAGATCGAGGGAGAGAGGATAGTTGTGCAGGTTTTCGAGGGCACTAGAAACATCAGCCTCGTAAACACCAGAACCCGCCTTACGGGACATCCGATGGAACAGCCGCTTTCGCCGGAGATCATCGGAAGAGTTCTCGACGGAGCCGGTCGCCCTATAGACGGACTCGGCGACATCTTCCCCGAAAAGAAAATGAACGTTAACGGCACTCCCATCAATCCTGTTTCCAGAATATATCCCACAAACTATATCAACACCGGTATCTCAACGATCGACACGCTGATGACCCTTATCCGCGGCCAAAAGCTCCCGATTTTCTCCGGCTCCGGTATGAAGCACAACGACCTCGCCGTTCAGATCGTACGTCAGGCCAGGATCAGCGGCGCTACCGAAGATAATTTCTGCGTGGTATTCGCCGCGATGGGAGTTCAAAAGGACGTTGCGGAGTACTTCCGCAAGAGCTTTGAGGATTCCGGAGTGCTCTCGCACGTTGTAATGCTTTTGAACCTCTCGAGCGACCCGATCATCGAGCGTACGCTGACCCCGAGATGCGCGCTCACAATAGCCGAATACCTCGCCTTTGAGCATGATATGCACGTGCTCGTTATTATGACGGATATGACCTCTTACGCCGAGGCTCTGCGCGAGTTCTCGTCGTCAAAGGGAGAGATCCCCGGACGAAAGGGATATCCGGGCTACCTCTACTCCGACCTCGCCTCGCTCTACGAGAGAGCGGGTATGATCCGCGGAAGCGAGGGCTCGGTAACTCAGATCCCGATCCTGACTATGCCGAACGACGATATCACCCACCCGATCCCCGACCTCACCGGCTATATCACCGAAGGGCAGATCACGCTCGACCGTAACCTTCAGGGACAGGGCTTCTATCCGCCTGTTTCCGTTTTGCCGTCGCTTTCGAGACTAATGAAGGACGGTATCGGCGAGGGCTTTACGCGAGCCGACCATCAGGCTCTGGCTAACCAGCTCTTCGCCTCATACGCCAAGGTCATCGACGCGCGCTCTCTCGCCTCCGTTATCGGCGAGGAGGAGCTTTCTCCGATAGATAAAAAATACATAGAATTCGGCCGCCTGTTTGAGAACCGCTTTGTTAACCAGGGCTTCTACGAAAACCGCGACATAACCGAGAGTCTTGATCTCGGCTGGGAGCTTCTCTCGACGCTTCCGCGCGGAGAGCTCGACCGCGTAGACGATGAGCTTCTCGATAAATTCTACAGAGGATAAGAGGTAGTTTTATGCCACAAGGGGCAGTTCCCACCAAGGGAAATCTGATGAACACAAAAAAATCGCTGTCGCTCGCTAAAATGGGCTACGAGCTTATGGACAAAAAGCGCAACATCCTCATTCGCGAGATGATGAACCTTATCGACAAGGCCAACGAGATTCAGGGACGGATCGACGACGCCTACGCCGAGGCTTATTTTGCGCTTCAAACCGCTAACATTACACACGGCTACTGCACCGACATAAGCAAGGCGATCCCTGTTGAAAACTCGCTGACCCTCGACTACCGCTCGGTAATGGGCGTCGAGATCCCGATGGTATCTATGTCCGAGCCGGACAGAGGCGAGCTTTACTTTGGCCTCAACTCCACCGGGACCGCGCTCGACAACGCCTATATGAAATTCACCGAGGTAAAGGTTCTGACAACCAAGCTGGCCGAGATCGAGAACAGCGTGTACCGTCTCGCCGACGCTATCAAGAAAACCCAAAAGCGCGCGAACGCGCTCAAGAATATTATGATCCCCAAGTTTGAGGCGGACGTCAAGTTCATAACCGACGCGCTCGACGAAAAGGACAGAGAAGAATTCTCGAGAATGAAGGTAATCAAGAAAAGAAGTTAGAATACAAGAAAGCGCGTCCGCTTTCGTTTAACCATTGCTCGAGCGCACGTAGCGTGCTACTGAGGGATAACCTATCTGTACCCCTTTTTAAAGGAAATTCCCCCTGCTGGGGGAAATGTCAGCCACAGGCTGACAAAAGGGGTGCCGCCCTCGCTAAGAGGGTCAAAATCATTAATGCGCAGCATTTGATTTTGGGGGATCGTTTTTCCTCTTTATGACCGTTCCGATAACAGACCGCTACGCTAGATAATCCCCGCGAATTGGCTCACTTCGCTCGCAACAATTCGCACCCCTTTGAAAAGGGGTACTTTTGTTATATCCCGAAAGCAAGTGTTTTGCACCCATTTGAAAAGTGGCACTAAAATATAATAGCTTTTAGGATGTTGGTTTATATGTTAATAAATTTTTTGAGTAATATCCTACCAAAATCAAAATGCGTGCCGGGCGGCACGCATTTTCCTTTACCTAAACGAAACCACGGTATACTCCGCGTACTGCTCGCTAAGGTTGTAGAGCTTTCCGTCCGACGGCGACGCGCTCTGAGTAAAGCTTATGAGGCTTCCTGACACCGTAACTCCGCCGGTACTGCCGCCTGGCGTTGCCACAGCGGCGTTGATTTTTATATTGTTGCCCGAGCTCTCGTACATAGGGCTGTTTTTCTTAAAAGCGATCACAAGCTTCGGGCTGAAATTCAGCCGCAAGCTCGTGTCTGAGCCGGTACCGTACAGCGTGCTGAGCTTGATCGGCTCGCCCACCCTCGCCTTTTCGTCGGCGTCAAGGTGAATATCGCTGTTAGCGACATGAAGTCCGAGCACGCTGTCGATTATAGCGTTATCCGACACAAAGTCGGTGCGCTTAGGCTTATCGGTTTCGAGCCAGCTGCAAAGTCCGAGATGTTCGGTTCTGTTTGTTGAAGCCATAATAGTTTCATAGCCTTTCCGCCCACAGTTTTTCATATTTACGCTCTTACCGTGGGCAGATAAGGCGCAGATAAAGCTTTTGTCCGCAGCCGCTTTGCGCAAAATGAGCGGACGTTACAAATTGTTTAGCTGATCCCAGCTGTAATCCTGCGCGTCAATTTCGGCGAAGGTCAGATCGCGAAGGTCGATCACGCCGAAAATCTGACCTCCGGAATATACATAACCGTCGAGATGAGCCGGAATAATCAGACGAATCTGATTCTTGATCCACTCCTCCTCGGCCGGCGGATAATCTCCGCCGAGCACGACCGTAAACGACTGCGCCGAGGGGAGCTCGGAATAACTGAAGGTGTTCGCTCCGAAGCTCCTCAGGAATTTTTCGAAGCCTTCGGGTGTAAAATCACGCTCGCCAAGGACAAAGCGCTCTCTGAGCAGCTCCCGACGACCGGCGGCGGTTCGGGATGTTCTCGGGCTCGTAAATATCTTTTCGCGTTCAGACAATCCGTAATCCTCGGCCGTGCCTATAAAGCACTCCCGAAGAGCCTCGTCGAGATTATCCCGGTGTCGGTCGAGCGCCTCGGCGTAGGCCTTGAGCTCCGCGCTGATGTTCGTACCGTCTGAAAGATCGTAAATCCCCAGAGGTCTGAGCTTCTTTTTCATCGACTCCTCGGCTCTCATCAGCTCATCACCCCTACTATCATTCCGTCATAAACCGCCCTTGAGTTATCGTTTACCGAGTAGGCGGTCGGATAGTTTGTCATCCATTCAAAATCATACACGCCCTCGGTACTCATGATCGCGGTGCAGATGCGACTTTCGAGCACGTTTTCGCCTACGCCCAGCGAATCTATATACTCTCTTACAGAGGCCTTTACGCGCTCGGCGGTCTCGCTGTGAGAGTAGCCGTCACGAACGCTGATCCTGATTCCAAAGGAGGCTCTCACAAGCACGGCCGCGCTCACAAGGACGTCTACGTTAAGCTCGCGCTCGCGATCCATAACCTCCTGAACGCTGTTGATCAGCGCGGTGGTGACCGTCGGCCCCTCGGAGCATATGAACACGTCGACAGTGCCGACGCCGCGCCTTCTGGGCGTGACTCCGGCGCTTTTTACTCCATCTACAGAAAGCGCGAGGCGGCGGTAATACTCCTTGTTCGTGCCGTTTGAGATCGATATGTAAGAACTCAGAACTCTTTTTCTCAGCTCCTCGTCGGTCTCACGATCCGCGCCGCCGGAGAAGGCGTCGGGATTAGTGACGCTCTCGACTCCCATCACCGATGTGACGAGGGTGTTTATGCTTTCACGGGCGACGTTTCCCGAGGAGCCCGCGCTCATAGCCTCCGCCTCAACGCTCACAAGAGTATTTCCGGCCGAGATCGCGGCGGGCTCGGTGGTTACAAATCGCACGCTGTTGTTGCCGGATGTAGACGCCACCGTTCCCTCGGGGATGTTGATATCCGAGACAGCTGGCGCGCTTACGCTGAACCTGAGCTCTCCGCGCGATTTTACCGCGGCCTTCCTCGTCATTCCGCGGTCGGCGGCGTGAAGATCAAGATACTCGCCCAGAGCGGTAGAGGGAAACATCTGGCGCTTTATAAAATCAAGGTTGACCTCGCTGCTGAATATTTCGCCCGCGAGCACCTTCATACGAATGTCGATATCCGAAAGCGGCGGTATAGCGCGGCCGCTGAGCTCGTAATATTTTTCTTTCATCCTGCCGAGTATTTCGTCATAGCTATCCATTTATTCTCACTTCTCTTTCCGTAATGCTGTAGCCGTCGGAGATTTGTACGTTTAGGCTTATTTCGCCTTCGCTCTCGCTATACGACAAAACAGAAAAGCTGCCGCCGGTTCCGACAAGCGATTCTCTGAGACGCGCCTCGGCGGTCTCCTTAAAATTCGGCCTTTCGGTATCCGGGGTATAGGAGAAGGCTCCCATGCTTCTGTCGTAGACAAAGCTCCCCTTCGGTATTTTTGCCGCAAGCGCAACCTGCTGAGCGAGCAGGTCTATACCCTCGACCTCGGCCGGGCTTCCGTCAGCGAAATAAAAGGTATCGCCGTTAAAAATACGCAAATCCTTCATCATATTTCCCTTCCGTTAACATAAACCTTGCCGTCGTTTTTGAGCACAAGCCTGGCTCCTCCGGCCGACGAGAGCATAAGCTCGCCCGGCATAAGCGATTCAGGCGAGCTGAGAGTTCCTACGCAGACGTTACAGCCGCCCGCATTGATCACCACGGTCTGCTCGCCGCTCGGAGGAACGCTCACGATTCCGTAGGGAGCCGCGAGCTCGACCCGGCTGAAATCGCTCGAGGCGTTGACCTGTAGTCTGCCGTCCAGACTTCCCTTAACGCTTCCTCTCTCGCTCAAAGAGGAGCTTTTGGAATTCCTGGTAATATAATCAGATATCCACATAGTCTCTCCTTTTCAGTACAAGTATCGTTTCATCGCCGCCGGACTTAAACGTGTAGCTCAGTCCGCATACGCAAAGCCCATTGATATCGCCGATGTATTCATCGTGAACCTCGGCCTCGGCTCCTAGTATATCGCCGGGATTGCCGGGACATACAAGCCGAAGCTCGTAATATTTTTTTACCCCGTTTTCAAGCATTTTGTCGGCCAGAAGAGCCGAATCAGCGCCGGAGGCGTCGAGGTAT